>JBCDKH010000188.1 GCA_038746835.1 Planctomycetota bacterium
GTCGTTCATGCCCCACTCGGTGACCATGTGCCGGGCGACGCTGGTGACTTGGCGAATGTCGCCCGCGACGCCGGAGTTGACGTCGCCGGTGAACATCTCTTCAGCGATGCGTCCGCCGAAGCAGACTTTGATGAAGGCGATGCACCACTTGCGGCTGGTCGTATAGCGGTCTTTCTCCGGCAGCGTCATCGTCGCACCGCCGTACGGGCCACGCGGGATGATCGTCACCTTGTGGATCGGGTCGGCATCTTCGACGAGTGCCTGCACGACGGCGTGGCCGGCTTCGTGGTAGGCGGTGGCCTTCTTTTCCTTGTCGTCGATGACGCGGCTCTTGCGGGCCCGGCCGAAGCGAACCTTGTCGCGCGCCTCTTCGAGGTCTTCCTGCTCGACGTGGTCCTTCTCAGCCAGCGTCGCGATGAGCGCGGCCTCGTTGATGCACGCGGCGAGGTCGGCACCGCTGAAGCCGGGCGTCGCACGGGCGATGCGCGACAGGTCGACGTCCGGACCGAGCTTGATCTTGCGGGCGTGGACCTTGAGGATCTCCATCCGGCCCTTGACGTCGGGCAGGGTGACCTGCACCTGACGGTCGAATCGGCCGGGACGCGTGAGCGCCGGGTCGAGCACGTCGACGCGGTTCGTCGAGGCGATGACGATCACCTGATCATTCGAGTCAAAGCCGTCCATCTCGACGAGGATGGCGTTGAGCGTCTGCTCGCGCTCGTCATGGCCACCCGACGAGAAGCCGCTGCCGCGACGTCGGCCGACGGCGTCGATTTCGTCGAGGAAGATGATGCACGGCGAGTTTTCCTTCGCCTGCTTGAACAGGTCGCGGACACGGCTCGCACCGACGCCGACGAACATCTCGACGAAGTCGGAGCCACTGATCGAGAAGAACGGAGCGTCCGCCTCGCCCGCGATGGCTTTGGCGAGAAGCGTCTTGCCGGTTCCGGGCGGGCCGACGAGCAGGCAACCGCGCGGGATGCGTCCGCCGAGCCGCTGGAACTTCTTGGGGTTCTTGAGGAACTCGACGATCTCCGCCACTTCTTCCTTGGCCTCTTCTACGCCGGCGACGTCATCGAAGGTGACGTTGGTCTGCTCCTTGACGCTCATGCGGTGCTTGGAGCGTCCGAAGTTGCCGAGCATGCCCGCCGCTCCGCCACCGCCGCGAAGCGGGCGGATGAAGAAGAAGTAGATGAGGGCGATGAAGAGGATCCAGGGCAGGATTGGGATGAGGTAGAGCACCCAGTTGCTCGGGACCTCCGCGTCGTACGCCGCTTGCCCGCGGGCACGCTCGCGAATGTCGGCGAGGAAGTCACTGGCGGCACCCTGGGGAATGGTGACTGAAAACTCCTTCACCTCGCCCAACTGGTCGATCGGCACGCTGGCACCAAACTCACCGCGCACTTCCGTACCGGCAATGACGAGCTCTTTCACGTTCTGAGCGTCGAGCTGAGCGTCAAAGACGTGCAGCTCGACCTTCTGATACCGCGTGTTCTGGCTGTCGATGATGATGAACAGCACCACCGCCACGGCGAGCACGAGGATGAGCAGGCCGCCGACGCCGCGACGATTGCCCATGCCTTGCGGCTGGTTCGGCCCGCCGGGGCGAGGCTTGCCGTCGGGGCCGGGTTTGCCGGTGTTGTCCTGGCCGGAAGTCTTCTTCTTGGCCGGTGGTTGATCTGGAGCGTTGGCCATCGGGTGGTGGTGCGTCGTGGTATCGGACGGGCGATTGCGACTCGCCCGGGCGAGACCAGCGTCGGCAGTGCCGCACAATCACTATAGAACGCGGGGCGGCCTCATGTGTCGCAGTTCTGACCGCTTCATGTGAAAGCTCGTCGATCGGTCGCCCAGGCCCGCATCGCCGCAGGACGCGACGACGGTCCGATTACCACCGTGCAGCCATCTCATCGACGATTCGCTCCGCCAAGGCCTCGGCGGCGCTGCGTTCGCTCACCGGGACGCCCTCGCCGTATTCGGGGAAGTGCTCGCTCTCGCCGCGGATGCCCGACAGTCGCAGCAGCGTCTGGCCGTCGCGAAGGTCCGTCCACGTCGCTTCGGCGATCACGTCGAGCGACGACACCTGCGGGAAGCCCGTGTTGCGCGAACGCAGCGGCGTGCCGACGTCGACCTCGCGAATCGTCACCTCCAGCAACGTGTCCGCACGCTCCACATCGGCCACGCGGTAGGGCGTTCGCTGCTCGACCTCGCGAACCAGAGCGTCGCTGACCGCCGCGGAGACCTCCGGCCGCGGGGCCGCATTGACGGCCGCGGCGACGGCGACCGTGGCCACGTCGTCGCGATACGCCTCGTCCGCCTCCAACGGCCCGTACGCACAGCCGGCGAGCAGCGTCGACAGCAACAGCACGAACAAGCCACTACGAACCATCGGCCGTCTCCTCGTCGGTGTCGTCGGACAGCACGTCGGCGTACCGCACTTCAGCTTCGGCCATGATGCGGGCGGCCGCGTCGCGATGACCCGTCCGCCGATACCACCCGGCCTGCGACTCGGCCTTCTGTGCGAACTGCTCTTCGATGTACGCGAGCGCCCGCTCGATCTCGGGCGTCTGCCGAACGCCTGCGTCCTTCAGGTCGAAGAACTGTGCCCGCGCATCCAGCAGCGACGTCGGGTCGTATCGCGGGCCCTGGTACTGCAGCAGATTTGACCACGCCTGGCGAAGCCGAACCCGACCGATCTCGTCGCTGCGTGGGTAGCTCTCGACGAAGACCGTGTACGCGTCCTCGGCGAAGTCGTAGTCGCCACGAGCGAAGTAGTGGTCGGCCGACAGAAGCAGAGCGCTTTCCGCCAGGTCGCTGCCGGGCACGCGTTGCTGGATGCGGAAGAGCATCTCGAGTGCCTCGAAGTCGCCCGCGCCGGTCCCGAGACTGAACGCCGGCCTCGACCTGGCGAGCAACGCGACGGCCAGCTGGTACTGCCGAATCGCTGCCGGGCGGAAGAGCGTCCCGTCGGGATACGTGTCCAGCAGCTCGTCGAGGTAGTAGAACGCTCGCTCGGTGTTGCCGTCCTCGGCCAGGGCGTTGGCGGCGACGAACAGGGCTTCGGGACGGGCCTGGCTCTGACGCGTCCGCGGGTCGCGGAACCACTCGACGAGGCGATCGAAGGCCTGCTCCTCGTCGCCGTCGTCCAGCTCGGCGGCAGCTTGGAGGACCGTCGGCTCCGTCACGCCACGACGCTCCAGAAAGGCCGTGTTGTCGACCTCGACCACGTCCGGCCTGCCGGCACAACCGGCCACGACGACCAGCAAGAGGGCCAGGAACACGCTCCATCGGTTCATGACGACGAGCGTACCGACTCGGGCCGTCGGTGTCGTGCGGGGCGACCGCGTCATTCGCCTGGCTCGGCCTCGACGTCGGCGACGCGCTTGATGAGCCGGAAGCCGAGATGGCCGTTGCCCTCGCTGACCAGCTGGGACATCCGGGCCGACGGGCGATAGCTCGAGCAGTAGCTGGCGTGGCACAGATGCGAGCCGCCACGGATCGCCGCGATCGCACCGCCGTCATCCAGATCGACGGGCAACGCCGGGTTGTCCGCGACGCCGCCGACCTGGAAGCGACGGCGATGGCTCATCGGGTCGTAGCCGTCGGCCGTCCATTCCCAGGCGTTGCCGATCATGTCGACCACGCCGTAGCCGTTGGCCGGGAACGACCCGACCGGGGCGAGACCGGCGAAGCCGTCGGCTTCGCTGTTGTGGTGCGGGAAGGAGCCGGTGAATGTGTTGGCGAGGTGCCGGCCATCGGGTGCGAGCGTGTCGCCCCACGCGTAGGCCTGATCCGCGAGCCCGCCGCGTGCGGCAAACTCCCACTCGGCCTCGGTCGGAACGTCCTTGCCGGCCCACGCTGCGTAAGCCGCGACGTCGCGCAGCGAGACGTGGACCACCGGATGGTCGTCCAACCCGTCGATCGAACTGCCCGGCCCCGTCGGCGGACGCCAGTTCGCGCCGGGCGTGAACTGCCACCACGCGCGAACGTCGCGCAGGGACACCGCCTGATCCGGCGCGGCGAAAACGACCGAACCGGCCGCGAGCAACTCCACCGGCGGGCGAGGCGTGCCGGGCGGAAGCTGCTTGCGAAGCTCCTCCCAATCCACCGGCCGCTCGGCCGTCGTGACGTAGCCGGTTGCCTCGACGAACTGTGCGAATTGGGCGTTGGTGACCTCGGTCCGATCGATCCAGAAGCCGTCGACGCGAACGCGGTGCCGCGGCAGCTCGTCTTGGCGTGCCTTGTCGCCCACGCCGCCCATGGTGAACGCGCCGCCGGGAATCCAGACCATGCCGTCTGGCGCGTCAGCCGGCGGATCGTCTGCGAGGACAGCCTGACCACTGGCCATCACGCCGGCCGCGATCATCGTCGACATCACTCGGAACCACGCCATGGCGAATGGTAAGACTGCGTGACGACGGCCGAGGTTCCCGGACTCAGTCGACGGCCATCTCGAACGGCACGGCCGGGAGGTCTTCGCTGTTGACGAGGTTGACCGCCGGCGCGGGCGAAAAGGCGTAACGCACCAGCGCTGGTTCGGTCACGCCTTCGGCGCTGAGGACGATGCTGTCGGGCCCGACGAGTTGGGCCGTTGCGTCGTGCGTTTTGCCGTCCGCGTCGACGAGAACGAAGCCGAGCACGTCATCGCCTTCCAGCAGCCGCAGGCCGTCGCCGACGTGGTCGTAGGTCAGGCGGACCGAGCCGTCGTCCTGCGCGGCGACGCTCGTCGGAATCGGGTAGTCGGCCATGACGGCCTGGCCGTAGACGTCGCGGAGGGCGAATCGGGCGAGGCGTTCGCCCACGGGCTGCTTGTTGGTCGGGTGGATGTCCGTCTCGTCGCCCACGTCGATCGACACGGCCATCTCGACGTGGTCGAGGTCGGCCAGCTCGCGCTGGGTTTCGCGGAAGCGTCGCCACACGTCTTCGCCCGATCGGCCGAACGCGGTGAGCTGGACGAAGTAGACGGGCAGCTCGTCGTCGCCGAACTGGCTTCGCCACGCGTCGACAAGCTCGGGGAAGAGGACCTTGTACCGGTCCGGATTCCCTGCGTCGGCCTCACCCTGGTACCAGAGGACGCCGCGAATCGGCATCGCCCCCAGCGGGTGGGTCATGCCGTTGTGGAGCGCGGCCAGCTGATGCTGCGGCCCGCCGCCGTTGAGCCCGGGTCGACGCCCCTCGCGCCCACCCTCGTCCCATTCGCGAAACGCCTCTTCGGCCCGGGCGGTGCGCCTGGCCACCATCTCGCGCAGCTGGTCGTAGTCGTCGTAGCGGCGGAGCGTCTCGTCGGGCAGCCAGGCGTGGATGGCCGAGCCACCCCAGGAGGCGTCGATGAGCCCGATCGGCCGACCGGTCTCGGCGTGGACCTGACGCCCAAAGTGATAGCCGACGGCGGAGAAGTAACGCACCGTGTTCGGCGCCGCCTCGGCCCAGGTGGCGTCGATGCGTTCGACCGGCTCCGTCGCCGACTGCCGCCGCACCTTCAAGAGGCGGATGTCGCTGTCGGCCGCGTTCGGGATCGCCCACGACGCCGAGTCGGTCCGCTCGACCGCCCAGGCCATGTTCGACTGCCCGCTGCATAGCCAGATGTCTCCGGCCAGAACGTTGGTCAGCCGCACCGCCTCACTGCCGTCGGCCTCCACCACCAGCTCATACGGCCCGGCCTCCGCTACGGCCGGCAACTCGACCCGCCAGTACCCCTCCTCATCCGCCGTCGCCTCCGCCGCGGCCTCGGCCATCCGCACCGTCACCGCCGCCCCGGCCTTCGCCGTCCCCCAGACCGGGATCGCCCGGTCCATCTGCACCATCATGTCGTCCGAGAAGGGCGTCCCCAACTCCACCTCCGCCGCTGCCCGGCCGGCGAGCAGGGCGAGGGCAACGAGCGTCAGGGAGATCAGGTGTCTTGCCATGATCGGTTTTAGGGCACGCATGCGACGCCATGAGCCGCGTGCGAGGCCCTCTCTCAGTCTTGGAGAAACCGTACGAGACCTGAAGCCCTCGGAAACGACTTCCCCAAGCGAGTCGGTCGGGCTAAATCCGACGCTGTCGTCGAAGCAGCAGCAGGGCCCCGACGGCACCGGCGGCAAGCGAGGCGGGTTCGGGGATGACAAACGGGTCGAGGAACTCGGTGGTGTTGAGGGCTGTGTCTGAGATGCGCAGTTCGTCAAAGATCGATTCGCGAAGCAACGCGGGTCCTCCGGCAAGCGCCTGACCAACGAGTAGGGCGGACCCCGACGGCCACGTCAGGGCCTCACCGTCTGGCCCGTCGTGCGTGCCGACGAGGTTGCCGCTGACGTAGACGTTGCCCACGCCAGTTGCTTGGTCGTAGGTAAACGCGAAGTGTTCCCAGTCGGCTCCGAAGTCGAAAAGGTCTGTCAACTCGACCAATCCGGACACCGTGGTGTAGCGGACACTGAGCTCGCTGGGGTTGTTGATCAGGATGCCGGACGAGGCGCCGTCCCGGCGGCTGATGAAGTTGCCCTGGTTCTCGAGCGTCCTAGCGAAGAACTCGATGGTGATCGACGAGGCGTCCAGGGCTGGGTAGTACGACACGCTCCCGGAGATGTCCGGACTGAAGCCCGTGTTGTCCACACCGCTGAGTGCGCCGCTGTTGGCCGCGCCGGTCAGTGGGACGGTATCGAACGGGACCTCGGCCTCGATGTCGCCGAACGCACCCGTCAACGGGTTGCCGCTGGTCACCTCATTCGGGACGGAGTACGAGAGCTGATTGGCGTTGTCATCCTGCTCCATCCGCCAGTAGCCGATGGTGTTGGCCTGCACAGCCCCGCAGGCAAACGCGAGGAGCGTCAAACTACAAGTCGCTTTGAACTTCATGAGCTTTTCTCCGAGGCAAGTCAGAATCAGCGCAGGCGTCAGAAACCGGGTGAACACAGTCTACGCGTTCTGGAGCATGTCTAATGCGATTCTGAAGGGCATCTGTGGATAGTTGTTCATTATCTGTCTCTATGATGTCCTGATACGCAGTGATCGCAGTTCGGTATTTGGCAAGATGAAATAGTGAATCA
>JBCDKH010000189.1 GCA_038746835.1 Planctomycetota bacterium
GGCGGCCCACTCATTGGGACTTAATTTTGGCTATCCGACGGCACGGAGGACGGCATTGCTATAAAATGGAAGTGACCGTCAGCAAGCCTCTTGTCACTCTCTGCTTTGTAAAGGGCTTCGTCAGCATAGACGAGCGAAACTCGCGCTTCGAACGATGTTTTTTTCAGGTTATGAATAGATATGACATGCCTGTCATTTGACGAAGTTGCAATGACTATGGGTGCTCGATCAAATGGAGGTGAGAATTCGACTTTAACTCGGCCGATTTTCGTATCTTCATCATTGACCTTCAGTCGACTGGCGCGCGGGACTCGAGGCCCTGGACTGCTCACAGAATATTGCCCGTTCTCATACCGAACATGGCCGTAAACTGAGGTACCCTTCGATGCCGCATCGCGAAGCACAGAGGCGTCGGCTTTTGCTTGTTTTATTAAGTCTGCAAAGTCCCGGTCCGCTATTTCAGTCGCTTTTTCGTTAACGCGTTTTTTCACTTCGTCGGGTATTGTATAAATTGATGTAAACCCCGCAAATGAGACGAGGGCTACAAGAACCGTAATTCCTACCTTGGAATAGATTTTCCAACTAGTTTCGATCGCTGAAATTCGATCCGAATTTGACTGAACTTTTGTATTAATCTGATTATCGTTCATACGGTTCTCCGCTGCACGGTTATTCGCGACCGGATCAATCCAGCCACTGCTTCTTCTTGAGCTTCTGCGGCATGTATTCCTCCGTGATGAAGCTGAAGTCCTTGCTGCTGGCCGTTTCGAGCTCCATCTTCACGCCGCTCTTGAGCATGGCCTGGATCTCCTTCTGCCACGGCTTTTTCTTGGCGAACCACGGATAGGCGGCGATTTCCTTGAGGCGGTTGACGTCCTTGTCGTTGAGGTCGATCACGTTCGTGAAGCCGAACTCTTCGCGGTCGAAGGCGCTCATGCCAATGAAGCGAGCTGACGGGATGGCCATGCGTTGGCTCTCGAAGGCGAGGTTGATCGAGCCCTGTTTGAGGACACTGTAGATGTAGTAGCCCCACGGGTCGTTGTCGGCGAGCACGTAGACCGGGAGCTTGAGCTCCTTGTGCATGCGGTAGACCATCCGCCGCACGCCGCGCGGGGGCTGGCCGCCGCCGTGGATGATGGCGCAGTTGTACTTCTCCCAGAAGCGGTCCTGGTTGAAGCGGTTCCAGACGGCCGACTTCTCGATGAGCAGGACGAACTTGGCGTCGCTCTTCTTGAACTCGATGACGTTGGGCTCGACGATCGAGGGCACGCCCCAGCCGCCGGAGCCCATGCGGGAGAGGTCGATCGTGTCGCCGTTGTCGACGATGGTCATCGGGCCGACCATGTTGCCCTTGTTTTCGGCGAACAAACCGAGTTCTTCGCGGATGGAGCCGATCGTGACTTCGAGGTCTTCGATGATGGGGTCGGACTCGTCCTGCGTGTCGAAGGTGTTCTCCTTCGTGCCTTTGATGGTGTGTTTGCAGTGGTAGAACATGTCACGGATCGAGGTGGTTTTGCCTTGATCCGACAGTTCCTTGCAGCCGCTAGCGACGAGCATGGTCTGCATGAACTTCTTGGCCTGGCCGAGGTTGAAGAAGTTCCGCCGCTGAGCGGCGTCGCCCATGGTGATGATCTTCTTCCGCTCGTCGAAGGCGGCGTTGGAAAGCGAGCGCGTCGGGATGTCGAAGCCGGGATCCTCGCCGCGCTTGGCAGAGCGGGCGACGTCAACGGCCATGCGTTCGAGCTTCTTGCTCGTGTCGACGGGCTTCTTCTTTCGGGTGGT
The DNA here is from genome assembly GCA_038746835.1 of Planctomycetota bacterium. Lineage (NCBI taxonomy): Bacteria > Pseudomonadati > Planctomycetota > Planctomycetota bacterium. Next base: position 1,783 of record JBCDKH010000189.1, read on the forward strand.
CGTGGTTGCCATCGTGGTCTTCCTTGGTGCTGCTCAAACCTCAGGCGGCGGCGTGTTCGGGTTGGTCGGTGGTGATGGCTGGGCTCTCGCCTTCAGCGGCTGACGCATCTGCGTCTTCGTCCTCGTCGTCATCGCGCTCGATGACGACGACGTTCGCGTCGCCGTCCAGCTTGCCGGCCTTCTTGGCGGGTTTGATGAAGTTGCCCTCGTCGTCGAGCTGCCGATCGGCCGTCTCGGTGCGGCTTCTGGCGACGTTCTTGAGGTCTTCGAAGAGCTTTTCGGGGTCGAGCTCGGTCATGCGACCGCAGGCGGCGACGACCTCGCCGATGTACTTGGCGAAGACGTCACGACGCTGTCCCTCGCGGGCGACGCGTTGCTTGCGACGGATGTACGTGTTGAGCTTTCGGCCGCACTCCTTGATCGCGAGCGTGATTTCCTTGCGGATCTCGTCGTAGTCGGCGATGGCTTCCTTCGACTCGCTCGTGAAGGGCACCCAGACGCTGGCCATGTGGATGAAGACGACCAGCGGGGCGTCCGGCAGCGAGCTCCGCGGCTGGCTCATGCCGTAGTTGCGCCAGTTCGTCTGCACGACGGCCTTGGTGATGCTGCACGCGGCCGGCTGGTAGAGCAGGGGAACTCGGTTGGCGAAGCGGATGACCTTTGAGCCGTCGCCCGCCGGGATGTCGCCGCCGAAGGCCAAGCCGACTTCGATCTGGAACGGGTTGCCGCGGTAGACCTGCGGGTCGCGCGTCTCGGCCGTGTAGAACTCGGCTTTGATCTCCTTGAGCAACCCTTTCAAGATCTGCTGCGGCCCGATCGGCACGAGGCAGTCGGTCGGCGGGTTCTGGATCTTGGTCTCGCTGATCGCGTTGTGGATCGCCTCGATCTGGCCGTGGTTGAGGGATGAGCAGTAGCTCTGCAGCGTGATCGTGCCGACCTTCGCCTTGCCGGCGATGTCGGTGATTTCCTTGGCGACCTTGGGGCTGACGCGGCTGAAGCTCTGCTGCAGGAACTCGCCGAGTTTGCTGTGCTTGGTCTCCTTAAGCATCCGCATCAGGACGCCCAGCTCCACGCCGTACGGGTGCGGCTTGATCTCGTCGGGCGTCTCGGGGACGTCGTCGACCTCACGCGGGAAGACGCGGTGCTCCAGGTCCGGGGCGGTGTAGACGATCCGCGCGTGCGGGTTGGCTATGGCGGTCTGCTCGAGATACTCGTCAACACTCGCCCGGCCGCGCTGAAACTTGCCTTCGAGCGTGATCGCAACCTCGGTGCCCTGACGAATCTTGTCTCCGTCGCGGTCGGTCCACTCGTCGAGGACATCGTCGACGGTGATTTCCGGGCGGTTCTTGAGCGTGTCGATGGCGAGTTCGAAGCGGTGGCACTTCGCCCGTGGGCCGGTTTTGGAGATGATCTGCACCGGCTGCCCGGTGGTGAGCAGGCCGTACATGCCGGCGGCGCTGATGCCGATGCCTTGTTGGCCCCGGCTCATGCGAAGGCGGTGGAACTTGCTGCCGTAGAGAAGTCGGCCGAAGACGTTGGGAATCTGGGCCTTAACGATGCCGGGGCCGTTGTCGCGGACGGTGACTTTGAACTTGGTGGCATTCGTCAACGACGGGACCTCTTCGACGCCGGAGTCAGAATCCGAGACTGGCGTCTCGGCGTCTTTGGGCTTCTTGGCTCGTTTGGTGCCGCCGTTGAGGGCTTCGATGGTGACGTGGATATCGGGCAGGATGCCGGCTTCCTCGCACGCGTCGAGCGAGTTGTCGACGGCCTCCTTGATCGTCGTCAGGAGGGCCTTGCGGGGGTTGTCGAAGCCGAGGAGGTGGCGGTTCTTGGCGAAGAACTCGCTGACCGCGATCTCCTTCTGCTTGGCCGCCATGGTCTCGGCGGTGGCGGCGGGCTTTTTCTTGGCGGACGTCGACGGAGCGGAAGACTTGGGCATGGCGGTGCGATGGCACGAGGCGGGTCGTCACAGGAAGCATCGGCCCGGCACGGCCTTCACGTCCAATAACGTCGCCCGCCACCAACAGGTTCGGCGACAGCAAGCACGATGTTAGCTATCCGTACGGTTTCGGCAAAGCCTGAATGAAACCTGTGGACAAGTCGGCGATCGGACTCGGCAGGCATGGGGTGCGCTACTTTAATGCACCCCTTCACGTGACGCTGCACGCATGAACATGGCGCAAGCCTCTCCTGCCAGTACCGCCTCTGAACGGTTGCTCAAGCGACGCACCTTTCGGTTGTTTGTCGGGCGATCAGCTAGTCTCTCGCCCAAAACCTCGACCCGCAGAATGGAAGCCGAACGATGAGAAAGCACACCAGAACATTCGCTGTGGCCTGCATCGCAGCCGTCGCGTTGAGTTCGAACGCACGCGGGGAAGAAGCGGTTTGGCGACTCACCGGGACAGGGCCTTCCGTTCGCTACGATGCGTCTCAAGTTGAGGGGGATGAGGCTCCAAACGCTTCTGATCGGTTTACCGGCGTTGAGTTTACGGGGCTTTATGCCAACTACACCCGGGCCGACACGTGGTATCCCACCTGGGCCTCGGACGGGCACCTCTACTCGCCGTGGACCGATGGCACGATCGGCGAATCGATGCAATTCGTTTGGTCCGGAGCGGGCAAAAACGCCAGAACGGGTCACGCCAAAATTTCGGGTGATGACCCCATGCAGTTGACGGTGTCCAACTGGGGAACCGTGACCGCTTCGGCAGCACCGTATCAAGGGCGATACCCATGCGGCAGCCTCATGCACGACGGCATCTGGTACTACGGAACGTATGCGTTGGACCAACCCAACAAAGACGTGCGAGATCGGTTCGGCTGGTACACACTCGGCCCGTTTGTTGGCTTCCGCTGGTCGAATGACTACGGCGCGACGTGGAACGAGACGCCTCACACGCCCAGCAGTCCACTGTTTGACGAACCCGGCCGGGACGAGCTGGATCTCGACGAAGGCAAGCGGGGCCCATTCATCAAGATGGGGGCTCCGCACTTCGTCGACTTTGGTAAGAACATGGAGCACTCGCCGGACGGCAAGGCGTATTTGGTCGGCCACGGTGCCAAAGACGATGACGCGCAGCCACGGATTGCCAACAGCTCATGGGTGACTGGCGATGCTGTGTACATGGCTCGGGTCACGCCGAGCGTCGGCAACATCAACGATGCTTCGAAGTACGAGTTCTACAGCGGCGAGGATGCTGCTGGAGAATCGATTTGGACCACTGACTTCGAAGAGATCGAGCCCATTTTGTATTGGAACAACCGCGTTGGCATCGTGACGATTACCTACAACGCGCCCCTCGATAAGTATCTGATGTGCATCACCGATGGTCATCGGGGAGACACCAGTCGTAAGGAGTACACCAGTTACATCATGGAGTCAGACCGCCTTACAGGCCCCTGGCGGCTGGTCGCTCACATGCCAGACTTTGGGCCGCAAGCGTACTTTTTGAACTTCCCTTCGAAGTTTATCTCTGACGACGGACTGACGATGTGGCTCGCGTTTTCCGCCAATTACATGAACGGAAACGACCGCAACAATCCAGAGTTTGTCAAGCGGACGACACCTCCAGGCAGTGCGTACTCGCTCAGCCTGCACGAGATGCGGTTGGTTGAGCGGGAGGAATGACAAGTGGTTACTTGTCGTGGGCGCATTCGGGATGTCGCGGTCGCACAGCGACACCAGCCTCGTTCACCGCTCGCCGACCGGTTCGGCTGGGCGGCAAGCTGTGACGCGATTGCATGCGTGCACGATTACGTGCGTTGTCTGCACCGGTGGTCAAGCTGGGCGTCGGTCACTCCCTCAGAGCTGACTTCGATTCCACTGAGCCGGTGCTAGTTCTTGGTCTTGTGCGTCAAGACGTCGGTCAGTGTGTTCTGGTCGTCGACGAGGACGACGCGGCTCTCGTGGGTGTCTAGTTCTTCGGCGTCGTAGTAGCGGAACGCGAGGAGGATCACCTTGTTGCCCACGGCAGTGAGTTTGGCGGCGGCGCCTTTGACGCCGATGACGCCGCTGCCGGGCTCGCCGGGAATGACATAGGTCTCGAAGCGGTTGCCATTCTCGCAGTCGGCGATGAGGACGGCCTCGTTGACGAGGATGCCGCTGGCTTCGAGGAGCAGCGGGTCGACGGCAACACTGCCAGGGTAGTCGACCTGCGTCTCGGTGACGGTCGCCTGATGGATCTTGGCCTTGAGCAGCTTCGTCAGCATCCGTCGGGCATGGTAGAGCCGGGCGAGGGCGTTCGGCGTTCGTGCCGCTGCAGAAGCCACGGGAACCGCTCGTGGTGGAGCCGGTAGAGCCGGGCCATGAGGGCGGCGGCGAGGTGGGCGGTGTAGATCGCGGCGATGACGACGCCGTATGTGATGCCGAGCACCGGTGCCAATGGCAACATTCGGCCGTTGAAGAAGCTCCGTCCGACCGCGATTTCCAGCGAGACGTAGAGCAGCCAGCCGGCCAGTCCATGCAGTGCCAACGCGGCGACGAACGCGAGCGTCGTCCAGGCGTAGCCGAGGCCGCAGATGCGAACGGCACGCAGCAGCCGTCGCGGGTCGAGGTTGGCCGCTGATGAGCCTTCGACGAGCGTCAGTAGAACGACTGGCAGCAGGCCCAGACCGACGCTGCCAAGCAAAACGGCTCCGGCCTGGGCGAGGATCGAGTCGACCTGCCACAGCGCGATCGCCGGGCCGAGCGTAAGGAAAAGTGCCCACGTGAGCCGCCACACCGGTCGCCAGACGTCGTCGGGCCAGTCGGCGTTGCGGAGCACCGGCGGCAGGTCGTCCAGTGCCTGCGGGCCGAGGTCGTCGAGCACGTTGACGTAGTGCGATCCGAGGGCGATCAGGCACAGGAGCACCGGAATCGCCATCGGCACGGCTCCGTTGATCGCGAAGAGGGCAAGCCCGTGTGCGACCGCGACGATGCCGACGCAGACCACGAGCGTCATCGCGTTGCCGACGTGAAGCAGTTCCCCGGGCACGGACGAGAGCCCGCCCACCACCTGCCGGCTGGTGCGGGCGTAGCGAAGCGGCGGCGCAGGCGGGTTGGAGGTGCTGGCGGGCACTGACACGTTCTACGTCGGCTCGGCAAA
>JBCDKH010000190.1 GCA_038746835.1 Planctomycetota bacterium
GCGGCCGGGGTAGACGCTGATGACGCGGACGCCACGCGGGTTGACCTCTTCGCGAAGGGCGTCGGCGTAGGCACGCAGGCCGAACTTGGTGACGCAGTAGACGGAGAAGTCACGTCGCGCGTTCAGCCCCGCACCGGAGTTGATGAAAACGACCTGTCCACGGGCGGCTTCGAGCCTCGGCATGATCGCTTGATTGAGCACCCACGGGGCTCGAACGTTGGTGGCGAACTGGCGATCCAGTTCGTCGACCGGCAGATCGAGCGACGCCCCGGCCTTCGCCAGCGCTGCACTGTGGACGACGACGCCGACGCGATCGGGCAGCGTGTCGACGAACCGTCGCACCGCGTCGTCGTCCGTCAGATCAAAGGCCGCGGCTTCGGCTTCGCCGGGACAGGCGGCGACGGCTTCGACGAGGCGCTCTTTGTCACGACCGACCAGCACCGGAACGCCGCCCGCTTCCGAGAGCGCAATCGCAATCGCCCGGCCGATGCCGCTGCTGGCTCCGGTGACGACGCACGCTTGGCCGAGAAAAGGCGGATCCGGCCTCACGTCCCAGTTATGAGACGTTGCGGCGAGGCATGCAAGTGCAAAATGCCAATCCTTGGGGGCCGACGGTTCCCACCTCCGTCATCCCGAGCGCAGCCGAGGGACCTCGTCTGTCCGTTCGCGCAGGCGAGGTCCTTCGACTCGCTGCGCTCGCTCAGGATGACGGAGGTGGCATGGTGAGCCCGTGACTCAGTCGGCTCCCGGCCCGGCTTCGCCGCGGATGGAGAGGTGCGGCTTGGCGAAGAGGCGGACGTGCTGGTTGAAGCGGTCGGTCATGCTCTTCTGAAGCGCGGTCGGCTTGCCGTCGAACTCGGCGGAGTGCAGGCCGGCGTCGGCGAGGAGCTTGACGAGCGACCGCCAGTCATTCAGGTCGATCTCCTCCGCCGCCATGCGCTTCTTCTCGCGGTCCATGTTGTGGTAGCTGGCCAGCGGCACACAGGCCGCAGCGGCGATGTGGCCGAACGCGTCGAAGGCCGTCGCCTCGCACGTGCCGCCGGGCATGAGCGCGCGGTTGAACTTGAAGGTCTTGTCCTTCTCAGCAAGCGCCTGGCAGCGGCGGTGCAGGAAGTCGGTCAGGCCGCTGTGGAAGACGCTGGTCTTGTCGCCGACGCGCAAGACGCAGCCCTCGCCCATCGGTGCGGCCGGCTGGGCGGCGCTGGTTTCGATGCTGATGATCCGGTCGTCCTTACGCAGCAGGCCCTTGGTCTTCTGTTTGACGGCCGCGATCGCTCCGATGAAGCCGACTTCCTCCGCCCGCGTGACGAGCACGGCGACGGGTGCCTTGGCCCGGCTACGCACGCGATCCAAAGATTCCAGGCACGCGGCCAGTCCCGCAAGGTCGTCGCAAGCACGGGCGACCAGTCGCTTGCCGCGGACCTTGCTCGGCATTCGGCCGAAGTCGAAGTTACCTGGGATGCCCGGCGCGACACGTGTGCCGCGGGGCAACTTGAACGTGGCACCGACGAGCCGCTTCTTGTCGTCGGCCTCGGCTTTGATGACGGCCGCCACGACCTCGCCGAACCGGACCTTCGTGCCCGGCACGCAGCACTCGGCCAACACGCCGCCGCGGAACTCGGCGTGCAGGACGCCGTCGACGGTTTCGTTGCTCATGAACGCGGGGTGGTCCGCATGCGCGACGAACACCATCCGCGGGCCCTTGCCCTTTGTGCTGATCAGCCGATTGCCGAAGCGATCGGTCTCGACCTTCAGGTTTTTCCGCCGTTTCGCCCAGGCGTCGACGTGCGCGAGGACCTCGTCCTCCAGGAACGCGGCCGTCGGCAGGGCGGTGAGTTCGCGGAGCAGCTTCAGGTCGTCAGGCATGGCCCAGTTCTAGCCACTCGAGCTAGCGACCCCATCGGACCAGCTGCGGGTCGAACCGCTTGATGCCACGTTTGCCCGCGACGGCTCGGCCGACGGCGTCGACGCGCCGCTTGTACTCGTCGAGCTCGGGATTGCGCGTCTGCCGGGTGAACGGCTCGGTGCCGACGACGCAGATGCGATTGCTCCAGCCGCGGACGCCGGTCTCGGTGGTCGCACCGATGCCCGCCAAACGCAGCGCTTCGACCGTCGCCTCGGCCCCGTCTCGTTCGCTTGGGTGATAGCTCTGGATGAGGAGGTAGTTGCGACCCTTGAGCCGGCCGGTTTGCGTGATCGGAATCGGCTGGGCGGTCGGCTCGCTGACGAGCTGCTCGCTCGCGACCGGGTCAGCCAGCGACGCGACCGGCGGAGCGGCCGAGATGTCGGCACCGGGCGTGTCGAGGTCGAGCACCTCCGGCATGATCGCCGCCTGCTGGTCGACGGGCGCTGAGGCCTCGCGCGAAGCCGTCGCGCGTCCGACAACAAACGCGGCCACCAATCCGACAGCCACGACGCCAGTGGCAGCGATGGCGGTGACCGGCGCGGTCGAGACGTGCACCCGGCCGCCGTCGGTCGAGACGCGGAACCACGGCGCCGTCGAGCCGTCCGACGAGCGAACCCGTCTGGGCGAAGACGCAGGCGCAGCAGGAGCGGCCGCGGGCTCACTGGAGCCGTTGCCGCCGAGAACTTCGAAGAGGGCGAGTTTTCCGCCAGGGCCCGGGCGAGGGGAACGGGTCATCCGTGACCTTCCTGTGCAAGGGTTTGCGATGGGCCTGCCCGACGCGTCGGGCGGCACGATCCGCGAGGGGCTTCCTGCCCCAACACGTCCGCGCTGCGAAGCTACAGCAACCGCCCGCGCGATTCAACGCGACGGGGATAACAAGATGGGTAAGACGGGCAGCTTGTGAACGCGCCGTTTGAATGCGATGTCAGACACCGTCCGCCGCCGCGACGTCACGCCTCGCACTGCGGCCATGGCAAGGAGTCTGCATGGAGCGCGTCAGCCTCACGCCGATCACCCAGAGTGATCTGGATCGACCCGATTCCCGCTGGTGGATGCACCTGATCCCGCCCGTCCGACGGGTGCCGGCCTTCACCGCGTTCTGCCTCGCCGCGACGGGGCTGCTGCTCGTCCGCGTGAGTCGCTGGGTCGTCAGCCGTGGCTGGCCGATTCTCGCGACGCCGATGTTCGACCGCGGTGCGGGCGCGATGCCGCTGGGCCGGGTGACGTCGAGGTCGCTTCGGCAGACGCTGTGGGTTCTGCCGGGACTCTTCGTCGTCGCGACGGTGCTCACCTGGCACGCCGCCAAGCCCGCACTGCCGCCGCTCGAGGCGTCCCTCGGCCTGCCCGCGGGCGTGTACGCCGAACGGGTCACCCTCACCGCCGATGACGGCCGCGAGCTGGTCGGCATCTGGATCCCGCCGTCGGACATCATCCGTGACGAGATCAGCAAAGCCGCCCCTGCCGTCGTGCTCGTCCACGACGTCGGCCACGACGAACGCCAGATGCTGCCGCTGGTCGCGCGTCTGCACGAACAGGGCTTCGGGGTCCTGGCGATTCGGCTGCGCAATGCCGCCGAAGAGCATGCCTCGCCGACGACGTTCGGCGTGAAGGAGTCGCTCGACGTCGCGGCGGCCGTCGAGCACGTTCGGCATCGTCCGCTCGTCGACGCCGACCGCATCGCCGCGTGGGGCGTCGGCTACGGAGCCAACGCGCTCCGCGACGCCCAGCTCGCGTCGCCGATCGCTTTGGCGGTGCTGGAGGATGCGGTCGACACGTCCCGTTCGGCCGATGAGCGCATCGTGCCCGAGGGCCGACGGTTCGACGTGCTGCGTCCGGTGTGCCGCTGGATGCTCGCCATCGGCTACGACGCCGCCCCGCGACCGAAAGCGACGCCCGCATTGCGCGTCGTCGACATCGATCGACACGTCGATGGCTACCGACTGGTCGAGCAGCAGTTCAGCAACAAGCTCGGTATCGCGCGGCTCCGTTAGAGAAGTCTGCCCAGACCGCGAAAGCTAACCATTTCTCGCGTTTCGCGGTGAGCGTCAGCGAGCCTTCGGTCAGCGCGGACAGAGGCTCGCTGGCGCTCACCGCTAAGCGAACTGATGCGAGATCTATTCGCTTCTCACCGAGTGGCGTTGCGCAACGACGTGACGATGTCGCGTCAGAACGAGGGCACGACGTTGTCACGTCGTGGCACGGGACGCTTCATCCAACGTGGATCCGCGCCCATCGCGTTGCGACGTGATTCGTTAAACTTTCACGAGTTCGCTCGGAGGAACGAGACCATCTGGCTCGCGGTGCTGTACTGGATCGAGTCGACGACTTCGCCGTTGGCATCGATGACGACGATCGTCGGAATGGTCGCGACCGCGTATTGGCGTGCGAGGTCTTCGTGATCATCGATGTTGACGTACACCGCGTCGAACGCCTTGATGGCCTCCTCGACGGTGTCATCGGGCCACGTCTCGCGCTTCATCGTCTGGCACGGGCCGCACCAGTCGGCGGTGAAGTAGAGCAGCCGCGGCCGCTCGGCCGACGCGTCGGCGAGGCTCGTCTTCCACGCGATGTCCGCCGGACCGGGATCGCCGGAACTGCGGTTGACGATCCAGAGGATCGCTACAACACCGATCGCGATAGCGGCAACTTTGATGGCTTCCCGCATGCCCAATGGTACGCCGGAAGGGTCGCGTCAGAACTTGCTGGCGACTTCCACCAGCTCCTTGACGTGGTCGATGCTCGTCTGGAAGGCAACTTTCTCGTCGTCGTCGAGCTCGATTTCGAGGACCTTCTCCACGCCGCCAGAGCCCAGAACGACCGGCACGCCGACGAAGTAGCCGTCGATGCCGTACTGCCCGTTGCAGTACGCGGCGGCCGGCAAAATCCGCTTCTTGTCGCGGATGATCGCCTCAGCCATCTGCACGCTGGCGGACGACGGGGCGTAGTACGCGCTGCCGGTCTTGAGCAGGCCGACGATCTCGGCGCCGCCCTTGCGGGTGCGGTCGATGATCGCCTCGAGCTTGTCGCCCGGGACGAGCTGCTCGACCGGAATGCCGCCGGCGAACGTGTATCGCTTCAGCGGCACCATGTCATCGCCGTGCCCGCCGAGCAGCAGTGCGGTGACATCCTCGACGCTGCAGCCGATTTCCTGGGCCAAGAACGTGCGATAGCGTGCCGTATCGAGCACGCCGGCCTGGCCGACGACCTTGTTCGGCTCGAAGCCGCTGGCCTTCCAGGCGACGTAGACCATCGCGTCGAGCGGGTTGCTGACAACGATCATGACGGCGTTGGGCGAGTGTTGGGCGACCTGCTTCGCGACACCGCGGACGATCTCGGTGTTCTTGGCGATCAGATCGTCGCGGCTCATGCCCGGTTTCCGCGGCAGCCCGGCCGTGACGATGACGACGTCGCTGCCCTGCGTCGCGTCGTAGTCGGTCGCACCGACGATGTTCGAGTCAAAGCCCTCGACCGGCGAAGCCTGCATGAGGTCGAGCGCCTTGCCCTGCGGCATGCCGTCGACTTGCGGGATGTCGACGAGCACGATGTCGCCAAGTTCCTTCTGAGCAGCCCAGACGGCACAAGTCGCGCCGACGTTGCCTGCACCGATGACCGAAATTTTGGGGCGTCGCATGGTCGAGCAGGCTAGCGCCGGTCGGTCGACCTTCGCCACTACCTCGGACTCATTGCCGCGGCAGGAGATCGGCGACCCGGATGACCGCCTCAGGCTTGGCCAGTGGCGAGATGGTTCCGTCCACGGAGATCGTGGTCTTGTCTGCGTAGGTCCAGGTGCCGTTGCTTTGAATGGGGTTGCGATAGACCTCAAGGACGTTGTCGACGAGGTTCAAAATCCAGTAGTCGAGGTAGCCGTTCTCGGCGTACAACGAGAGTTTCGTGCCGCGATCGAAGGTCAGAGAGGACTTGGCCGCCTCGAGGACGAGAACGACCTCGTTGTCGCCGCCGGCTTCGTCGTCGACGGTGCCGCGGAAGACGAAGAGGTCAGGCTCGGGTTCCGAGTCTTCGAGGCGGAGCGGAATCTGCGTGCCGATGATAAAGCCGTCCTGTTCCTTGAAGTGATCACCGAGGCGGTAGCGAGCCTTCGTGCTTGCGACAGTGTGATCCGGTCCGATCGGCGACATGTACAGAATCCTCCCTCGGATGAGCTCGACGCGTTGATCGTTGAAAAAGCCGGCTTCGGCCGCCCGGTTGTACTCGGCCGGCGTCCATCGGAAAGGCGTCGGACCGATGCGTTCGACCTCGACGGGAGCCGACCGTTCCTGCATAGGTGGCTCAGCCTTGGCCGCTTCCACCGGCTCTGTCGGCTTCACGTCTTGTGAAGGTGGGGCGAGCATCATCGACATGCAACGAGTTTAACACACTCCTAAGCTCTCGAATGCGATTCACCTCCGCGTTTTGTCTCGTCGCTGCGGCTGCTGCCGCGCCGGCATTTGCTGATTCGACGGTCGCGACCAACGACATGGCCGATAGCGTGGCCATTGTGGTACCCGACATCGATTTCACCTCCGAGACGCTCGACAACGGGCTGCGTGTCGTTTACGCCCCGATGGACAACGCACCCGTCGTCCACGTTCGCGTGCTGTATCACGTGGGCTCGAAGGACGAGCAGCCGGATCGGCAGGGGTTTGCGCACCTGTTCGAGCACATGATGTTCCGCGGCAGCGAGCACGTCGCGTCCGAAGAGCACATGAAGCGCATCAATGGCGTCGGCGGAAGCTCGAACGCTTTCACGTCGTTCGATCAGACCACATACATCAACACCGTGCCGGCCAATGCGTTGGAGATGGCTTTGTGGCTCGAGGCTGATCGCATGGCGTCGTTCAAGGTGGACGAGGAGAAGTTCGTCACCGAGCGAAGCGTCGTCAAC
>JBCDKH010000191.1 GCA_038746835.1 Planctomycetota bacterium
AGGTGGCCGAGCTTGAGCTTGTTGGTGTGCAGGTCGCACCATCGCGGTGCGAGGCTGTCGACCTCCATCGTCATGACGCGCTCTTCCGTGACGTCCCTGGTCAGCGGCACGCTGAAGAGCTGCTGTGTGACGGCGTGTCGGTCCTTCAGGCCCGCGTAGCCGATGTCGCGTCGGTCGATGTCGAGTTCGGTCGCGATGCGTCGGACAGCCTCCATGGTGGTCAGGCCGACCTTCTGGCACTCGAAGACGATGAACTCGCCCTCGCCGGCCGGGTCGTAGAGGGGCAGTTCCTGGACGAAGAAGTCCTCGGGTTTCTCCCGCATGACGCCGCCGACACCGGGCAGATCGTCGGTGAGATACGGCAGGTCGCGGGGCATTCGGCTGAGGGTAGCGGAGAAGGGAAACGCAAAGACGCAAAGGGGGCAAAGAGCCGCAAAGGCAGAGCGTGGAAGAAACGACATCACCTTTCAGATCTCTTTGCGGTCCTTTGCCACTTTGCGTCTTTGCGTTTCTCGGAACGGTCGGCTACTCAACGTGATCGATGCTGATCCGCGCCGCTGTTGCCAACGATCGGGAGCGTTTGAGTGCGATCTATGCAGACGCCGTGCGGGCGGCCGCGCCGGGGCGGTATTCGCCGGAGCAGGTCGACGCTTGGGCAGACGCGGCGGAGCGGGCGGCATCGAGTGCGTTGGCAGCGGACCACGAGACTTGGGTCGCCGAGATCGACGACGTCGTCGCCGGGTGGGGCTCGCTCGATCGTCGCAACGAGCCGGCCGGTCGCGTCGCATACCTGTACATCGCCGGTGACTTCCAACGCCGCTGCGTCGGCGATGCGCTGTTGCAAACGATCGAACAGCGTGCGAGGGAACTCGGACACTCGCACCTCACAAGCGAGGCCAGCTTCCTCAGCATCGGGCTGTTCCTGCGACGCGGCTACCACGAGACAGAGCAGGAAGTCGTCGACTGGGGCCCGGTTCAGTTCCGCAGGCACCTCGTTCGCAAGGACCTTTGAACGGAGCGTCGGCAGAGGCGTTTAGTGTCACGCTGCATTGCCGACGCCGTCTTCCATCGCAGGCTTCACGAGCGAGCGGTACTTCGTACAGCTTCCGCCGGGACATGTGTTCCCGATGGAGAAGTTCCCGCAGTCGGCCAGGGCGTTGGTCGAAGACGGGACGCTCGCTCGCGATCGTGTCATCGATCCGGGCCAGGTCGACGAACGCGATTTGCTCCGTGTCCACACGCCGGCCTACGTCGAGTCGATCCGCACCGGCCGATTCAACGAGCTGACCGCCAAGAAGCTCGGCCTGCCGCCGTCGGAGGCGTTGTCGATCCGCAGCCACAACGCGGTCGCCGGCACGATCGCAGCGGCGCGGTTCGCCATGGCTGAGGGCATCGCGTGCAACCTCGCCGGCGGGACGCATCACGCCTTTCCCGACAGCGGCCAGGGCTTCTGCGTCTTCAACGATGTGGCCGTTGCGATTCGGACGCTGCAGCACGAAGAGCCACTGCTGCACGCCTTCGTCGCCGACCTCGATGCGCACCAGGGCAACGGCACGCACGCGATCTTCGCCAATGACCCGTACACGTTCACCTACTCGCTGCACGTCGGGCGGAACTATCCGTCGGCCAAGGTGCCGGGCGACCTGGACGTGCCACTGGACCGCTGGGCGTCGGCCGAGGCGTACGTCGAGCAGATGGAGCGGACGCTTCCCTCAGCGATCGAGCGGTTCGAGCCCGACATCGTCTTCTACATCGCTGGCGTCGACCCGCACGCTGAAGACCGCTTCGGCCAGATGAAGCTTTCGACCGACGACCTTCGCCATCGCGACGAACGCGTCATCGCCCTCTGCCGCGACTGGCACATCCCGACCGTCGTCCTCTACGGCGGCGGCTACCACAAGACGCCGGGCATGACCGCCCAACTCCACGCCCAGACTGTCCGCATCGCCGCGGAGCGATGGCGGCGCGAACGCCTACGGTGACCGCCCATGGCCGACCTGCGCATTTTGATCGCTGACAAGCTCGCTGACGACGGGCTTAAGCTGCTCGAAGCCGAGGGCGTCGACTACGACGTCAAGGTTGGTCTCAAAGAAGACGAGCTCACCGCCGCCGTCAAGGGCTACGACGGGCTGGCGGTGCGGTCGGGGGCGAAGGTGACGAAGAAGGTTCTCGAAGACCCCGGCAAGCTCAAGGCGATCGCTCGTGCGGGCGTGGGCGTGGACAACATCGACCTCGACGCGGCGACGGCTCGGGGCGTCCTAGTCGTCAACACCGCTGCTGCCAGCACGCTGTCGACGGCCGAGCACGCGATCGCGCTCATGTACGCCCTGGCGCGCAAGATTCCCGGGGCCGACGCGCATGTGCGGGCGGGCTCGTGGAAAAAGAGCCAGTACCAAGGCACGCAGCTGGCCGGCAAGACGCTGGGCGTCGTCGGGCTGGGTCGCATCGGGCAGACCGTCGCGACGCGGTGCCTCGCGATGGAGATGAAGGTCGTCGGCTACGACCCGTACTTCAAAGGCGACGCCGCACTCGATGGGCGCGTCAAAATCGTCAAGGACTTCAACGAGTTCCTCAAGCAGCTCGACGTCATCACCTTCCACGTTCCAGGCGGCGGCGACACGAAGCACCTGCTGGACGCACGTCGCCTGAATGAAATCGCCAAACCGAACCTGCTGGTCGTCAACGACGCACGCGGCGAGGTTGTCGATGAGTACGCCCTGGCTGAGGCACTTCGGGCCAAGAAGATCGCTGGCGCGGCCGTGGATGTCTTCGCCGTCGAGCCGCCACCGCAGGATCACCCGCTGTTCGGGCTGGACAACGTCGTCCTCACGCCGCACCTCGGCGCCCAGACCGACGAGGCTCAGGAGGCCGTGGCGGTGGAAGCGTGCCGGGCGCTGGTCGCATACCTCAAGCGCGGCGAGATCAGCGGCGCGGTGAACCTCAGCGGCGTGAAGCTCGACCTGCCGGCCGACGAAGCGGCGCTGGCCGACGTCGCGTCACGTGCCGGTCGACTGTTGACGGCACTCGTCGAGCCGAAGGATCTGGACGAAGTCATCGTCCGTGCCTCTGGCGAGAAGGCCCAGAAGAACCTCGAAACGCTCAAGCGACTCGCGGCCGTCGAGCTGCTGAGCCCGATGCTGGCCAGCCCGGCGAACGTGATCAACGTCGAGCCGTCGGCAGCCGAGCGGAGCATCACGCTCGTCGCCAACGCCGAGACCGCCCCGCCGCAGGGGCTTGTCGGCAACATCGTTGGTGTCCGCGCGACGACGACGCACGGCTCGCACCGCATCCTCGGCACCGCCTACGCCGACGGCCGACCGCGTGTCCTGCGGATCGACGACTTCGAGATGGATCTCGTGCCTGCCGGCGAGATGGTGCTCATCGAAAACGACGACCAGCCCGGCGTCATCGGCACCGTCGGCCAGGCGTTCGGCGTGGCGAGCGTGAACATCGCCGACATGGTCATCAGCCGAGCCGAGGTCGCCGGCACGCAGCGGGCGCTGATGGTGCTGAAGGTCGACCAGGCCCCAGACGACGCGTTGCTCGAAAGCCTCCGCCAACACGAAAACATCCGCCGCGTCAGCCGCGTGAGCCTGCCGCCGCTGTGATGCTGGTTCGTCGGAGCGTCTAGGTTGTCAGCGTTGCCCCGAATGTGGCGACCAGCGAATTGACGGCCGGTGCATCGTCGTCGAACAGCTCCATTTCGAGAACGCCCGCGACGACATCGAGTTCAACGGGCACCAGGATGCCACCGGGAAGCGTTGTCGTTCCGGTCGGCACGAGGTCGCCGTTGACGTCGTCGAAGAACGTCGTGGTGTAATCGCCGTCGACGAGAAGAGCGCCGACCAGCGGAGCGTCGGGGTCGGTGATTTCTTCAAAGACAAGCCGCGCGTTCGGGTCGTTGAAAACCAGTGTTCGCTGGAATGCTGGCCCCGTGGTCGGCCTCTGGATGCCGGTGTCACCGATGCCGAGATGGGTGAGTTGGACCGGAATGGTCAGCCGCTCGCCGGGGAGGACTTCGTCAAGGTCGAGTTCGAACGAGATGCTGCCGGCACCTTCCGCGGCGAGTGCGACGACGCCGATGTCCTGACCTTGCGGGGTTACGAGTGCCCAGTCGAAGTGGTAACTGCCCTGCCACGCCCCGTTGAAGTCGGACGTCGTGAGAAGCGGCGTCGTCGGCAACGCGACGAGCGCTCCGGCGAGCGCGATTCCGCTGAAGGAGTCGAAGCTCGGGCGGACCTGGTCGAGCAGGTCATTGCTCGAAGCGCCGAGTCCGACCACGCGACTCGCCGAGACGACGCCGGCTTCGTTGATGCCTTCGCGAAGCGGTCCGGGCACCGCACCCAACTCTTCGCCACTTCCATTGTCGACCGAGTCGATCAGACCTTGGCTAGCCAGACCGAGCACGCCAGCGGCGGCGTACGCCAAGCCGACAGCGCCGTCGCCACTGATCAACGCGACAGTCGTCGCCTCCGGAACCGCCAGCACGGATGCCGCCGTCTCAGCGATGCCCAGGAATGCGGCTAGTTCCTCCAGTGTCGCATCGTTGCCTGAGGCCAAGCCGAAGACACGGTCCAGCACCGTTGCGGCACCTGCAATGAACGCACTGCTGTCGCCATTCTCGGCGGCAGCAGCGACAGTCGCGTCGTACGCCGGTTCGGCTCGCAGGCGTTCTTGCTCGGCAGCAGCGAAGGCTTGTAGCAGCACTCGATCGGACGCTGCCAGCGACTCGTCGCTCAGCTCGAACGGCATCTCGTTCAGCGAGAAGCTCGCAGATGTCCCGCCCGCACGAGCCGCCTGAACTTCCGACAGTCGGGCAGAGACGGTCGCGAGCTGAGCGTTGACGTCATCGAGCAGGAAGCCCTCCGCGTCACCGCCGATCCGCAGCAAGCGGGCGGCATCGTCGGTCAGTCGATCGACGGCGGCTTGCAGGACGTGTTCCGTGACCAAGCCTGTCGGAAGGCTGTTGGCGATAGCCGAGCCGAGCGGCAGGTTCGGCGCGGTGGCGACGCGTGTCGTCGACTGACCGACGACGTCGAGGAGCCGGAGCGTCACCTGCTGATTGGCGTAACGATTCGGACTCAGGTCCTGCAACGCTGGGACGGCGACGATGACCTCGCCCTGTGTGACGCTCGCGGCGGCAACGTCGGCGACGGTGATGCCGTCGACGACGAAGCGTGCGAGATAAGAGCGATCCGGGTCGAAGTTGCCGAAAAGGCGAACAACCGATCCGCCACCGTCGGCCGCTGCGACCTGCGTGCCGCCGAGTCGCAGGCTCGATTCGGTGTCGCTGAGTCGGAAGATGTCGCTGCTTTCCAGGTCGCGTGCTTCGCTCTCGTTTTCGTCGCCGAAGTCGAAGAGGTCGTTGCCGGCGCCGCCGGTGAGTTCGTCGACACCTTCGCCGCCCGTGAGCGCATCTTCGCCGTCATTACCGAAGAGTTGGTCTTGGCCGCGTCCGCCGTCAAGCAGATCATCGAATCGCGAGCCGCGCAGGCTGTCGTTGCCATCGCCACCCAGTGCGAGCAGAGCGGCGTCGTCCAGTGAAGTTGTGAGCCCGTTGTCGCTTTCGATCAGGTCGTCGCCCGCGTTGCCCTCGACGAAGTCGGCGCCGCTTCCGCCGAAGAGCTGGTCTGCTCCTTCGCCGCCCAGAAGGTTGTCGTTGCCGTCCTGCCCTGCGAGCAGATCACTCCCCGGACCGCCGAAGAGTCGGTCGTCGCTGTCACCACCGGCAAGCGTGTCGTTCCCGTCGTGCCCCCAGAGGCTGTCCTTGTTCGCACCGCCCGAGAGGACGTCGTTGCCTGATTCGCCACGCAGAACGTCACTTCCCGCGAGTCCGACGATGAAGTCGTCACCCGCCCCGCCGAAGACGGTGTCGTCTCCGATGCCGCCGATGAAGCGGTCGTCGCCGTCCCCGAGCCGAGCCAGCACGGGAACCGCGACGTCGTCTGCAAGCTGGGCCAGGTCATCGCCCGCATCCAGCGATAGCTCGATGCGACTGACGTCTGTCAGCGAGAAGGCTTGGGAGCTGCCGTTGAGCGTGACGCGAAGCTCGCCCGCATTCGCCTCGACGACCACGACGTCGTCGTCAGCGCCGCCCGTCACCTCGACGACGGAGTCGCTCAGCGTGACAGAAAGCAGTCGACGCAGCTCGAGCTGCTCGATGGATCGGTTGTCAGTCATTGTCGTCCCACGCAGGTCCGCAAAGCTCCCACGTCAACGACGCCGGCACGCTCCGCCGACGCATGCTTCGCAATGTCCACCGGGATTCAGACGGACTGAACGTCGCTGGTACCCCAGGTGATCGCGATAAACAGGCCTAGGCCGCGAGGCGGAGGTATTCGTTGACGTCGGCGGCGAAGGGTTTGGGGTCGAGGTCGCGCGAGTCCGTCGGGAGGCGGAAGAGGTGGCCGCAGCCGGCGGCTTCGAAGGTGCTTCGCAACCGCTCGTCTTGTCGAAGGTCGGTGTGCAGGTACGGGCCGACTTCAGTGAGGCGCAGGTAGTCGGCGTCGGTGCGGGTCAGGCCGAGCCGCTTTTCGAGCTGGCGGAACTCTGGCGATGGGGCCATCGTCAGGAAGAGGAACGTCCGCACGACAAACGCCTGGTCGGTCGGCGTGACCATCAGGTAGCCGAGCCGATCGTCGTGGATTCGGTAGGCAATCAGGAGCTCTTTGCGATCCTTGCCGCGTCGGTCGACGATCTTGGGTTCGACGAGGCTCTCGTGCAACCAGACTTCGAGGAAGTCCTCGGCCCCGGGAAGCTTGAGGCGTTG
>JBCDKH010000192.1 GCA_038746835.1 Planctomycetota bacterium
AAGAGTCTGTGATGGAGGGGCTTCGGCACGACGGTTCGTGTTCGACGGCGAGCCCCGAGCGTGAGCGAGTGGGTTCTGGACGTCCGCGGAAACCCACACGCTCAAGCTCGGGGCTCGCAGGAGACGTGTGCCTCCGAGATCGACAGAGCGTGGACCTAGTCGTCCTTCGCCGCTTTCTTGGTTGTCTTCTTCGCGGCCTTCTTGCGGGTCCGCTTGGCGGCCTTCTTCTTGGCTGCTTCGGCGTCGTCGTCTTTGTCCGTTGCCTTCTTGGTGGCTTTCTTGCGAGTCGCCTGTTTCGCAGCCTTCTTCGGAGCTTTGGCTTTGGCTTTGGGCTTCTCTTCCTCGGCTGGCGTCTCGCTCGGAACGGCGGACTCAACCACGATCGGTCGCGACTTCACGAGCTTGCCACGACTGCGGCGCCGACGTTTTGCCGGCGAGGCTTCCTCGGTCGCCTCCGGCTCCGGCTCCGGCTCCGGCTCTGGCTCGGAAGCAGGTTCCGGTTCGGGTTCTGGCTCGGGCGTGCTCGCCGGCACCTCGTCGGCATCGGCCGATGACGATCGCGACCGACGACGCCGACCACGACGAGAGGACTTGGGCTCGTCTTCTTCAGGCTCGTCCGCCGGCTTCTCGTCCGCTTCTGGCTCTGCGACCTCAGCTTCGGCCTCGACCTCTGCGGGTGCGTCGTCCGTCTCGCTGCGACGTGACCGTCGGCGTCGACGGCGACGGCCATTCGCGGGCGGTTCGTCGTCGTCGGGAGTGGGCTCGGTCGACTCGTTCGCTTCTTCGACCACGGGCTGTCCGCCCGACGTGTTTTCTTCGTCAGCGGATCGGCCGCGACGACGACGCCGGCGACGAGAACGTGGTGCCGCAGCCTCGTCGTCCTCATCATCCGCCTCAGGCTCTGCCACAGCGGCCGGTGCCTCGTCGGCCGAGGCCGTCTCGGCTGTCTCGTCCTCCGTCGACTTTCGGCCACGGCGTCGGCGGCGACGACGACTCGGGCCGGCGTCGTCTTCATCATCTGCTGCCTCAGCTTGGACAGCGGACTCGTCGGCAGCATTCGTCTCTGCTTCGACTTCGACTTCTGCCTCGGCTTTGCCTCGGCCACGACCGCGGCGACGACGTCTGCCGCGCGACGGCTTCTCATCCTCGTCGTCTTCCGGCTCGTCCTTCGTCGCTTCGACTTCGTCTTCTGCGGACTCTTCCGCTTTGGCGGTTCGACGCCGTCCGCGACGCCGTCGGCCACGTGCCGGCTTCTCGTCTTCGTACTCTTCTTCCTCGTCGTCGATTTCGTCGTTCGACATCGCCTCGAGGACGGCCTGCATCGGATCGTCGGCGTCGCCACGCTTGGCGGCCTTCTCGGCGATGGCCGCGAGGTCGTCCTCGCTCATCTCGTTCACGTCGCGCAGATCGTCGACGAGCATCAGGCCGTCCTCGTCCACCTCGATGGCGACGTCCGCGGCGGCGGTGGACTCGGTGGTCTTCTTCGATCGCCCACGTCCACCGCGACGCCGGCGACGCTGTCCGCCTTGGTCGACCTGGCCCTCCTCGCGGTGCTTGATGGATTCGATCACGATCGGTCGCCCGTCCGCGTCCTGCAGGTCGAGCTCGACCTGGTCGGCCGCGAGGGACTCGTCCGGCTTGATCTCGATCGGCAGGTTCTCCTTGTGCTCAAGCTTCGCGAGGCCTTCGCGGTTGGCGTTCAACACGTGCAGTGCCGCCCGCGGGTAGAGCCGAACCGTCGCCTTCATGATCCGATCGTCCGCCGCCGCGACGCGCAGCTTGCGCATCACGTCGAGGCTCAGGCTCTCGGGCGTCTTGATGTAGCCGGTTCCGCGACTCCACGGGCACGGCTCGTAGACGCTCTTGCGGAGGTCCGGCCGCATCCGCTGACGTGTGATTTCGACGATGCCGAATTCGGACATCATCAGGTGACGGCTCTTGGCACGGTCCCGCTTGAAGTTCTCTTCCAGCCGATCGTGCAGCGCCTGTCGGTGCCGGGCGAAGCGGAGGTCGATGAAGTCGACGATGACGATGCCGCCGAGGTCGCGCAGGCGAAGCTGCCGGCAGACTTCGTCGGCCGCTTCGAGGTCCATTCGGAAGGCGGTTTCCTCGGCGTCGCCGTGTTCGCGGAACTTGCCGGTGTTGACGTCGATGGCGACGATCGCCTCGGTTGAGTCGATGACCAGCGAGCCGCCGTTGGCCATCGGCACGTGGCGGCTGAACATCGTCTCCACCTCGCGCTCCACGCCCGTCGCGTGGAAGAGCGGCACCTGACCTTCGTACAGCTGCACGTCGACCTTCGTCCGCGGCATCAGCAGCTTGAAGAACTGCCGCACGCGGACAGCCGTCTCCGGGTCGTCGACGATGATGCGGTCGACATCGCTCGACCAGACGTCGCGCACAGTCCGGGTGACGAGGTCGCCCTCGCTGTAGAGGAGCGCTGGGGCCTTGGCACCCTTTCGGGCCTTGTCGATCTCGCCCCAGACGCGGCTGAGATACTTGAAGTCGCGCTCGAGTTCGAGCTTGGCCTTGCCCTCGCCGGCGGTGCGGATGATGAAGCCGACGTCCTTGGGCGGTTCGAGGCCGTCGAGAACTTTGCGTAGGCGACGTCGCTCAGTCTCGTCCTCGATGTTCTTGCTGACGCCCATCTGCCCGACGCCCGGCATGGCGACCAGGAACCGGCCGGGAATCGACGGATAGCTCGTCAGCGTCGGGCCCTTGGTGCCGATGCCTTCCTTGATGATCTGGACGACGATGCGATCGCCGCGACGAAGGCAGTCCTGGATTGGCGGGCGATCGCGTCGGCCAATCTTCTTGCCGACACGTTCGTTGATCCGGTCCCACTTGCCACCTTCTGGAAAGTGATCGGGGTGAAGGTCCTGGACGTGGAGGAAGCCGTTTCGGCCGTAGCCGAAGTCGACGAAGGCGGCCTGGATGGAGCCTTCGACGTTGGTGACCTTGCCGAGATAAATGTTGCCGACGTTGGAGGCGGCGTTGTCACGTTCGAGGTAGATCTCCTCGAGGCGTCCCTCTTCGACGAGGGCGACGCGGACTTCCTCTCCGCGTGAGACGTTGACGAGTAATTCCTTGGCCATGCGTGTCGCGGGAGCGGCCTTTGGGTCGGGTGGCGGCGCGGACACTTCCGGGAAGACGCTCGGCGGCTGCGGCGTTGCCGGTGGTTGGGCAACGGGTGGGCTGGGCTCGTCGTCCGGCTCGCTCGGAGCGTCGCCGGTCGCTGGACGCGGCGGTTCCTCCTGGAGCGAGCTGTCGGTGGGTGGGGTGGTCCGTGTCGCGACCGAGGGCTCGGCCGGCTCCCCTCCGTGAGGGGGTGAGGCCCCTAGTTCCAGGGGCGGGCTCGCCTCGGCTTGCGGCATCGTGCCGGGCTCGGGCGAGGGGGTCTGTTGGGGTGGTTCGTGAGGGGTAACGGCACCGCCGCCCGCACGCCAAATCGAAACCACCGCGCCGACAAGGCGCGACAGTCGAGACTTGGCGGAGGACTTGGTCACGCGTCATCATCGGGCAGCAGGCGGCGCATCTCTTCTTGCAGGTAATGCACCACTTGACGTTCGCTGTCGAAGCTCATGACGCGTCGGCCGACGTCTCGGGCGTGCTTGGCGGTGGTGTGGCGGATGACCCGCTTCACCACCGGCACGTCGGGGCCGTTCATGCTGAACGTGGACAGGCCCAGGCCCAGCAGGAGCAAAGTGTAGAGCGGCTCGCCGGCCATTTCCCCGCAAACGCTTACGCCGATCTCCGCTCGCTTCCCGGCTCGAATGACGCCGCGAATCAGGCTCAAGACCGCAGGGTGCGCCGGGTTGAAGAGCCCCGCCACGCGCTCGTTGGTCCTATCGACTGCCAGCGTGTACTGGATGAGGTCGTTGGTCCCGATGCTGAAAAAGTCGACTTCGCGTGCGAACTGCGGCGCCATCAGCGCCGCCGACGGCACCTCGATCATCATGCCGATCGGAATGTTCCGTCGGAACGGCAGGTCCTCGTCTTCGAGCTCCTCCTCGACGTCGTGGAGCACCATTTTGGCCTGACGCAGCTCCATGATCGTTGTGATCATCGGGAACATGATGCGGACGTCGGCGTTCTTCGTGGCGGCGCTGGCGCGGAGGATCGCCCGCAGCTGCCGCTTGAACATCGGCAGGTCGTGCAGGCACAGCCGGATGCTGCGATCGCCCAGGAACGGGTTCCGCTCCTGCGGCCGACCCTCGTAGCGACGTCGCGTCTCGCTCGGCACGTCCGTCGAAGACCGGGTCTCGTCTGCGTACTTGTCGGCGCCGAGGTCGAGCGTCCGGATGACCAGCGGCCGACCTTCGAGCCGGCGGACGGCGTCGGCATAGGCGGCGAAGTGCTCCTCCTCCGTCGGCTCGTGATCGCTGGCGAGGTAGAGGAACTCCGTGCGATAGAGCCCGATGCCGCCGGCCCCGCGGGCCAGCACGTCGTCGATCTCGCTGGGAAACTCGATGTTGGCCAGCATCTCGACCCGCTGGCCGTCTTGCGTCTCGGCCGGGAGGTCGCGGAGGCGATCAAGGTCGGCCGTCTGCGCCGCACGCCGAACGGCTCGCTCTCGGTACTCGATGAGCTGCTCGTCGGTCGGGTCGATGACGATGAGCCCGTTGGTCCCGTCAATGACGACGACGTCGCCGCCCGTGATGGCCGAGGTCGCGTCGCCCAGGCCGACGACCGCCGGGATGTTCATCGCGCGGGCGACGATGGCCGTGTGGCTCGTGCGTCCGCCGGCATCCGTGGCGAAGCCGAGGACACGCTGGCGATCGAGCGCCGCCGTCTGGCTCGGGAGGAGATCCGGCGCCACGACGACGACGTCGCGCTCGAGTCGGCCGAGGCTTTCTTGACGTTCGCCGATGAGGTGACGCAGGACGCGTCGCTCGACGTCGTACACGTCTTTGGCGCGAGCAGCGAGATACTCGTCCGGCATCCGCTCGAACCGCTTGGCCAGGCGACGCATGGTCTGGCTGGTCGCGTATTCCGCGCTGAATTGCTCCGCCCGGACGGCCTCGGAGACGTCCTTGACCAGCTTCGGATCGCCCAGCAGCCCGATGTGGAAGTCGAAGATGCCCGCGACGTCCTTGCCGTGCTCATCGGCGACGCTGGCCGAGAGCGCGGCCAGCTCTTCCCGCGCCTTGCCGACGGCGTCATCGAGCCGGCCGACCTCGGCCTCGACCTCCTGTGCATCGACCTGTCGCTTGCGAATGACGACGTCCTCGGCATCGAGAACGACAGACGGTGCAATTGAAACGCCCGGCGAGACTCCAATGCCTTTGAGAACCTGCATGCGACGACAGACCGCCCTGCGGCCGATGCGGCATGGTACCGGCTCCGGCAACGCACGCCCAGCCGAGCGCGACGTCGCACGCGTGATATCGTGAGCACGATCACTCGATCACTCGATCACTCGATCGCTTGGAGGAGCGCCATGTCCAAACACCCATCTCGCCTCACCCAGTTCTTCGTCCTAACGCTGTTTGTCCCGATGACCGCCCTGGTCGGCGGCTGCACGACTTCGGCGGATCAGCCGAAGGTGGTCTCGTCGACCGACGGCGTCGTCATTTCAGAGACACAGTGGAACGGCTGGGAGGCTCTTCGACTCACGAGCGACTCGACGACTGCCGTCGTGGTTCCAGACATCGGGCGTGTGATGCACTACGGACGCGTCGGTGACGGCGACGAAGGCAACGTCTTGTGGCGCGACCCCGCACTGAACGGCGTGCCTTGGGACAAAGAGCCGGGCGATTGGCAGAACTACGGCGGCGACAAGGCGTGGCCTTGGCCACAGACTGATGAGGAAGGCTGGGAGCAGCTTCAGGAAGGCGGCTGGCCGCCACCGCTGCCTTTCCGCGGTGTCGCGTGGTCGTCCGACGTTGAAGGCGCTGTCGTTCGACTCGATCTCCCCGAGATCGTCGAGCAGCTCAACGTCCGCGTGCATCGAACGGTCGAAATGAAGCCCAATGGCAATCTTGTTGTGGCGACAACATTCGAGCCTGTCGGCGGTGACGGGCTCGACTACGGAGCGTGGCACGTCACGCAGATTCCGCTCCAGCAAGCAACTGCCGTCGTCGTGGGCCGGGAGGAAGGTGCCCTTGCTCCCAACTGGATGGGCAACGATGGTCGTTCAGGAGAACTCTTCGAGTTCGTCAGGCCGTTGCCCGACGTGGGCGAGCGACCGTCGGCCGCAATTGTGCCGCTAGAACAATCGGCGAAGGTCGGATTCGATAGCGATGTCCTCGCCGCCGGATTAGAACGGCCCGGCGGTGACGTCGCGTTTGTTCAACGTGTGGTGTTGGCCGAGGGAGAGCGCGACCTTCTGGCCGCAGATCGTGCTCAGATCTATGCCTCGCCGCGTGGTGAGCCCGGCGAAGACCCTGGACCGTGGACGGAGCTGGAGTTCGCTGCGCCGATCGGGCACGGCTCGCGTCTGTCAATCGAGTGGTCGCTGGTCGACCTTGCCGAAGGCGAGGCGACCGATCCCGTGGCCGTCGCCAAGGCTGCCGCGTCTGTGCTCGAGTAACCGGACTCGATACCGTTCGGCGTGTCTCGGGAGCAGACGGTCGATCGCAACGCTTGGCTTCGTGCGACACTGCTGCGTTGGTTCGACACGGCCGCCCGTGACTTGCCATGGCGTGGTGGGGGGCGAACGCCTTACCGGGTCCTCGTCAGTGA
>JBCDKH010000193.1 GCA_038746835.1 Planctomycetota bacterium
GACACGCTCGCCTCGACCGTCGCCCGGCTGACGGCCACGCTCGAAGCCCGTTCGGCCGCCGATGCGTCGCGTGCGTCGCGACTCGCCGAGGCCGAGACCGAACTGGATGACGCACAGAAAGCTTCGGCCGACGCGAGAGCGAGGCTCGCAACGCACGTGGCCGACGTCGACCAAGCAAGTGCCAGCGTCGACGTTTGCGAGACGACCTTGGCGTCCGTCGAAGAGCGAGTCACCAACGTGGCCGAGCGGCTTGGCGAGTTGACGCAGGAGCGTGACGATCTCGAACGCGAGCGGGCCGCGTACGTCGCACGTCGCGAGGCGCTCGACGCCGTCGAGCGACGTCGCGACGGCGTGGGCGATGCGACGCGTGAACTGCTGGCCGACGAGGCACGCAAGCTCGTCGCCGACTGCGTGACTGTCGACGCCGAATGGGCAAGCGCCGTCGAAGCCGCCGCGGCCGACCGGTTGGAGGCGGTCATCGTCGCGGATGTCGCATCACTCGAAGTGGACGGTCCGGTGCACGTCGTTTCGCACGACACGATCGCCGCAACAGAACGTGCAGGTCGCCCCGCCGCCGAGGTGATCCGCCCACGCAGCGCCGCCGACTCGGCCGTCGCGGTGTGGCTCGCTCACGACCTTCGCCTCGTCGACCAATTGCCGGCTGAGCCGACGCCCGGCGTCACGTTCGCGACGCGCGACGGGCGAGTCCTCCGCGGCGACGGCCTGCTGCGACTCGGCCCGGTCGGCAGCGGCAGCCTCGCACGCCGGGCGGAACTCGACCAACTCGTCGACGATCTCGACCAACTCGACGGGCAGCTCGCACAACGACGCGAAACCCTTGACACCGTCGAGCTCGACCACGCCGCAGTCAGCCGCGAGCGCGACGGAGCCGCCGACGCCCTCGCGGCGGCGCGCGAGTCGTTCGCATCGGCGACGCAGGAGCGTGACGCCCTCGATCGCGAGTCAGCTCGGCTCACCGCAGCCGTTTCGCAATCACAACGCCGCGTCGACGTTCTGCGGCAGGAAGCGACCGACGTCCAGTCGTCGACGGACGCCTTGCAGCGCGAACTCGATCAGGCCACGGAAGAGGCGAGCGCGGTTGACGCGTCGCTCGCAACCGCCCGTGACACCGCGGCCGAGGCGACGCACGGCGTCGAGCAGGCGGTGACGACGATGAGCGACACGCGGCTGCATCTGGCCAGGCTCGACGAGCGCCGCCGAGCCGTCCAGGCCGCCGCCCAGGCGTCGCGCGATCGGCGTGAGGCGATCGAACGCCAGCGTGAGGCCATCGCCCAGCGTCGCGTGCAGTTGACGTCGCTGATCGTCGAACTCGAAGCCGCCGTCGAGCAGGCGAAGGCTGTCGTCGACGAGGCCAACGCCGATCTTTCGGCTGCGCCGAATCCGTCGGAGCTGGACGCGTCGCTGGCCGAGCGGACGCATCAGACCAACGCCGCCCGCGAGGCCGCCGCCAACGCGGAGCTTCGCCATCGTCAGGCCGAAGACGCCGTCCGTCAGGCACGCGACGCGCAAAGCCGGCGCGACCGCGACGCCACCGCCGCCGAGCTTCGGCTCGAGACGCACGTCACGCGATCGTTCGAGGAGCACGACCTCTCGACGGAAGACCTGGCCGCGGAGGTCGAGGCGTTGCTGGTCGAGGAGCCCAAGGACGACGCCGAGCTGATCGAACTTCGCGGCCGCATCGCACGTCTCGGCCCCGTCGATCCCGACGCCGACACGAAGCTCGCCGAGATCGAGGCGCGTCAGGTCGACGTCGCCGACCAGGCCAGAGATGTTCGTCAGGCGGTGGCGGAGTTGCGTCGCCTGATCGCCGGTCTCGACGAGGAGCGTGACAAGCGATTCGCCGAGACGTTCGAGGCCGTCAAGGGGCACTTCGGCGGTTTGTTCCGCAAGCTCTTCGGCGGCGGCCGGGCGGAGCTGAGCCTGACGGAGCCTGCCGAAGACGACGACACGCCGCCCGGCGTCGAGGTCACCGCCAGCCCGCCTGGCAAGCGTCCGGTCCGCATGAGCCAGCTCTCCGGCGGCGAGAAGTCGATGGCGAGCGTCGCCCTGCTCATGAGCCTTTTCCGCGCTCGCCCGGGCCCGTTCTGCATCCTCGACGAAGTCGACGCGGCCCTGGACGAGGCGAACACGCAGAGATTTTGCCACCTGCTCGACGACTTCATCGGCGAGACGCAGTTCGTCGTCGTCACCCACGCCAAGCCGACGATGCGCTCGGCCGACGTGCTGTTTGGCGTCACGATGCCCGACCGCGGCATCAGCCGCCGCGTCGAAGTCCGCTTCGGCCCGAAAGACGAAGTCGTCACCGACGCCGGCGTGCTGGAGCTGGCCTGACGAGCCGCTCGATCACGGCACTTCCACACGCATTTCTGACTCGAAGCTCTCTTCGAGGCGATCGAGCCGCTCTTGCAGGCTTCGCAGAAGTCGCGGCTCGCCGTTGCCGGATTCGATCTGGGCGATCGAGGCCTTGGCAGCGGCGACGACGGACTCGCGCTCGGCCGACTCGGCGACGCGGCGAAGCCTTGGCAGTGCGGCCTCGTCCAGCGTGTCGCCCAGCGCGCGGACGGCGTTGCGGGCGTGGCGTTCCTGCGGGTCGTTCACCAGGCCTTCGAGGAAGAGGCGAACGGCCGCCTTTTGATCGTCATCGAGCGTCGGATAGAGCGTCGCCAGCGCGGTGAAGCCGTTCGTGCGGGCGCGAAAGCTCGTGCCGTAGTCGGCCAGTGCCTTGGCTGGCTCGATGCCTGCGGCGAGTCCGAGGTTGGCCAGCCCACCGACGGCTGCGCTGCGGACGCGAAGGCCGTGGCCGTCGTCGTTGGTCTTGTCGAGCAGCAACGCGACGATCTCGTCGGTCGCCGCTTGCTTGCCAAGCCCGGCCAGGGCTGCGGCCTCGACGTAGATCGACGCGTCGGCCGATCCGATCGCAACCAACATCTTGCTCGCCAGCGCATCGCGGTAGTTGCCCAGCTGTTCGACCGCTTCCAACCGAGCACGCGGGTGGCTGATCCCGTCGGCCAAGGCGAGCAGCAAACCCTGCATCGCACCGCGATCGTCCATGCGCCCGAGCGATCGTGCGGCCTCGGCTTGGAAGCTCCAGTGCCGCTCGTTGTCGGTCGCGACCTCCAGCAGCGTGTCGACGGCTTCGTCGCTGCCGGACGTGGCAAGCCGTTCGATCGCCCGCAGACGCGCGAACGCCGTCGGCCCTTCGGTCGCCTGACGCAACGTCATCGCCAGCGGCTGATCAAAACTCAGCAGCTGGATCATCGACGCTTCCGGGTCGAGCGCGACGAGTGCCGGCTCCTTGCCCGTGGCAAGTGTCGCGTCGTTGCGCTCGGCGTCAAGGGTCACGTTGAAGGTCTGTGACTGGCCATCCGGCATGACGCAGGTGACCGGATAGTCGTGGATGAAGGGCTCGTCTGCCGCACCGCTCTGGGTCTGGTGGAATGTCAGCTTCACCGCACCGGCCGCGTCGTCCCACGCGTAGGTCACGTGCAGCTTCGGCGTGCCGGGCTCGTAGATCCACTGCTGGAAGAAGCGGTCGTAGCTCCGGCCGGTGACCTCTTCGAAGCAGTGCCGCAGCTCGTCCGTCTCGACGTCGGTGTGGGCGTGTCGCGTTTGGAAGAGCTTGAGCGCTTCCCAGAAGGCGTCGTCGTCGCCGGTGAACTCGCGGAGCATGTGAATGACGGCCGCCCCTTTGCCGTACGGGTTGCAGACGCGGCGGCGAAAGGTGTCGATCGGCTTGTCGTACTCCGGCCAGACAAGGCCGTACTCGGCGTCGCCGTCATCGCGTTCGCCGTTGCGGCGCATGTTGACGAAGACCTCGTACGCGTATTCGTCCGGCCCGTGATACGCCTCGTGCCACGCGTGATCGAGGAACGTGGCAAAGCCCTCGTTCAACCAGAGGTGGCCCCACGTCCGGCAGGTCGTCTGGTCGCCGAACCACTGGTGTGCAAGCTCGTGCGCGACCAGGCCGTCGAGTGTCGAGCCGATGGCGGCGCGTTCGTCGACGATGCATTCCTGGAACATCGTCGTGACGGTCGTGTTCTCCATGCCGCCGCTCTCGAAGAGGTAGACGACGCTCTGGCTGTACGCCTCCCACGGATAGATGCCCAGCTTGTCGCTCATCCAGTCGAGCATGTGCTCCGTCCGGCCAAACGTCCGATCCGCGTCGTCTGCCCGTCCCGGCGGGACCCAGTACTCGATGCGCCGGCCACGCCAGTCGTCGTCCCGCACCACGTCGAACTCGCCCACGACCAGTGACATGAGGTACGTCACGTGCGGCTTCTGCATGCGGTAGTGCCAGACGCCGTTTTCGCCGGCCGCCAGCTGTTCGCCGTTGGCCAGCACCTTCAGGCCGTCGGGGACGGTGACCTTCATCTCGGTCGTCAGAAAGTCATTCGGATAGTCGTGGCAGATGACCCAGTGCCGGTTGCTCTCGGGCTGGCCCTGCGTGTGCACGTGCAACGGGCGATCCGGGTAGGCCTCGTCCGGCAGCGCGAACTTCATCCCGTCGGCCGGATCGACCACGGCGTACTCGATGACGATCTCGTGCTCCGTCCGCGGCTCGAGCGGCTCTTCGAATCGCACCAGCAACCGCTCGCCGTCGTGCCGGAACGACGCGACGTGCTCGCCTTCGACGCTGCCGACCGTCATACCGACGGCATCAAGCTCCAGTGACGCGAGCGGGACGCCGAGCGTCTTGAAGCTGAGCGTCTCCACTGCGTCGAACGCCTTCTCGCTCGGCCGCATGTCGATCTCGAGCGCCAGATGCGTGTAATCCACCTGCGGATCCGGCGCATACTGCCGACCGGCGGCGACACAGAACACGAGCAACGCAATCAGCAGCAGGTGCTTCATCCGCGCCACCCTACAGCATCTGCCGCCGTCTGCCGCATCGCAGACAGTGACCTAGCCGCGGTCGCCAGACTCTCTGGTCTTGGCCCAAATGAAGAGGTACGCGGCCAAGACTTGGTGAAACGTGACGGGAATCACACTGCCCGACCACCACTCAGGGCCGAAGCCTTCGTTCCGCAAGAGAATGACCGCGTAACGCAGGAGCATCGCCAGCGCGTAAGCGACGGCGAACACCTTCAGCCCGAAGGCAAACGACAGCGCAGGGACCGCCGGACGACGCCACAGTTTGCCGATGTGCATTGCCTGCAGGACGAGGATCAGGACCTGCGCAGGCAACAGGACCGAGTAAGGAACCAGCCGTGAGTACCACGCCTCCATCGGAGGCAGCCAGTCGTTGGCCGGACCGATGTCGAATGCGACCACGACCTGTCCCAGCACGCGTCCGGCGAACGCCAGCGCGAGCAGTCCAAGCACGATCGCAAACCGGCGATGCCGCGTCACGACACCTCCGGGTAGAGCGACTTCACATGGCGATACCAGTCGCTCGCGAAGCGCTCGTCCGGGTCGAACGCGTGCTTTGCCCGGAGAAAGTCCGGCATCTCCGGGTAGGCCGCGTCGAGATGATCGCGAGTCGCCCAGCGGTGGTACGTGAGATAGAACCGGCCGTCGTGGGCGATGACCAAATCGAAGAGTCGTCGGAAGTGGTCCTTGACGCGGTCGACTCCGGACGCGTGATGTTTGACGTGCAGGTTCACTACGACGCAAACGGATCGCCGTTTCGCCCAACGCAGCAGTGTCTCTTCATCAGGCTCGATGAAGCGAATCGTGCCGTAGGTCATGTCGACGCCACGCGCATCGAACTCGGCTCGGACGCTCGCGAGTAGGTCGAGCAAGCGGTCCGGGTCGCAGTAGAACTCGCTGATCATCTCCGTCCCGCGCGGCTCGGCATCGTCCGCCGCGGCGTCGATCGCGGCGAGATAGCCGCTGAAGACTGGCGATAGTTGATGGCGATCAGACGCGTACCGGCGGCCGTTGGTTTTGAGGTAGTACGCGGTGTAGACCTCGAACGCCTTTCGCTTGTCGCTTCGTCCGAGGCGATACAGCTTGGACCAGTCGTCGGCGTTGAGCTGCAAGCCGGCAGCCGGCGCATCGGCCGGGCCTGCGACCGGGTGGTACGTCGAAAGGATTCCGCGGTGCGTCTCGGGCGTGTCCTCGTAATGCGTGGCGTACTGGCAATCGCCGTAGATCGCCCCGTCGGCGAGGCGCTTCTCAATCAGCGTCAGAAGGTCCGCCACGCAGATCGCCTCGACGCGTCGCTCCAGCGTCTGCCGTCGCTGAAGCCGAAGGGTGACGGTCAACACGATGCCGAAGCAGCCGTAGCCGCCGATCGCGAGTCGAAAGAGGTCGGCGTTCTCAGTCCGCGAGCAACGGAGCACCTCTCCGCTAGCATTCATGAGCGTGAACGACTCGATGTCGTCCACGAACGGCCGCATGCGGAGTCCCCGGCCGTGGATGTTCGCGGCGAGTGACCCGCCGAGGCTGACATCGTCGACGCCGGTCTGCTTCTGACGGATCGACCACGGGACCTCGACGCCGTCTTGAAGCTCGTCGAGGCGCGTCAACAGCTTCGGCCAGAAGATGCCCGCTTCCGCCTCGACGAGCCCGGCGTTCGCATCGAGCGACCGCACTCGGTTGAACTTGGTCATATCGAGCAGCAGGCCGTCCTGTGCGAACTGCTGCCCACCCATCGCGTGACGCCCGCCACAGATCGCGACCGGCAGGCCGAGC
>JBCDKH010000194.1 GCA_038746835.1 Planctomycetota bacterium
CCGATGCGGTTCGATAAGCTGCCGTGCGAAAGCATCGAGCCGCCGCATCTGACCATCGCGACGACACGACGCGGTCTTCGCAAGGCGATGAACTTTGCCGCCCGAACCTTCCGCGTGCCTCCGGCCGTCGTCGTTGCGACGTCGGGATCGATGCGCGTTTTGCTAGACCGTCACTACCCCGTCGCACCACACATCGCCGACTGGGCGTTCGACCGGTAACCGGCTCAGCCGAACGCAATCGAGTCCAGCTCGATCAGCTCCACCGGGCCGACTCCCAAGACCTGCAGTTCGACCCGCACCTCGTCCACCGCGACGCCGGAGACGATCACAACGTCGGGCCGCTCTTGGCGCAGGACGCTCAGCCCGACCACTTCGTGGCCGGACGTCGGTACGAATCGTCCATGTCGGCGTGGCTGTTCGTCGACGCACAGCTGCACGCGGGACCGGTCCGGATCGCAAGTCGCCAGAAACCGCACGGCCGTCTCGTCACAGTGCCAAACGGCAACCGTTGCACCGGACGCGAACCAGCCGTCCAGCCGGGCCGACCAGGCAGCGACATCGGCAACGTCGACGTCCGCCGGCGGCGGCATCGCCTCGGCCGCTTCACGTTGCGACGCCAGCACGGCCCGCGGCACCTCGCGGACCTCGGGCACTTCCAACGGTGCCTCGTGCCGACGCACCGGGCCTGTTGCGACCGACGCGGCCGCGCTATCGATCGGGTCCGGCATTGCGTCAAGATACCCCAGCCTCCGCGATCCGTCCGCCGGTAACCCGAGTGTCCCGCCGACGCGTTCCGTCACGCTTTCCGTTCAGATCGCACGACCGTCACAACCTGACGAATCGCAAGTGCCGTGATCACGCCCAGCATGTCGGCGATCCAGTCGTGAAGATCCGCCGTCCGGCCGAACGGAGGTTGCGTCACTTCGTCAATCACACCCGCCACACCGCAGAAGACCACCGTCGCGACGAGCGCCCACGTCGTCGGCATCCACCGACACAGCACGTTCATCGCCAGGAGCGCCAGCGCGCCGAAGCCTGCGAAGTGAACCACCTTGTCGAACCCAATCGCAAAGCCCTGGTCCTCCAACGGCTCGTTCCGCCAGAACGGCGGCAGGTGAGTGACGACCAGACCCAGCACGCTGTAGCCGACCAGCAAGGCGATCGGTCGACGGTGCCAGACGCTCGGCCGATCGTTCACGCGACCAGCGGCTCACGCCGGCCCGCAAGAGTCGCAGCCTTGAGTCCATCCGCAGAGTCAATCCGCACCTCGCCGGTCGGGCGATCGTCTCGGGTCAGCTCCAGCATTGCCTCGACCTCTTGCGCAAGCGCTGCATAGTCGGCTGAGCCGTTGGAGAGCGGGTCGTAGGTCAGAATCGGTTGGCCGAAGCTGGGTGCCTCGGCGAGCTTGATGTTGCGGCGAATCTTGCTCCCGAACAGCTGACCGCGGGCCCACGGCTTGTCCGTGCCGCGGGCGCTCTCGAAAAAGCCCTCCAGCTCGTCCGCCACGTCGGTCGCGAGACGCGTCTGGCTGTCGAACATCGTCAGGACGACGCCCATCACAGAGAGCTCAGGGTTGATGCGCCGTCCGACGAGCTGCGTCGTTTCCAGGAGCTTGGCAAAGCCCTGCAACGCCAGGAAGTGCGCCTGCATCGGAATCAGAACCTGCCGCGCTGCCGCGAGGGCATTGATCGTCAGGAGGCCGAGCGACGGCGGGCAATCGAGCAGGACGACGTCGTAGTCGTAACCGACCCGCGCGATGGCGTCTTTGAGCAGACCCTGACGATCGGCCTGATCCGCCAGCTCGACCTCCAGGCCCGCCAGGTCGAGGCTGCTGGGCAGAAGGTGGATTTCGCCGGAGAGATCTTCGAGCCCGTTGCCTTCGAGACGCCGGACCGCCTTCAGCACGCCTGCCGAGCCGTTGAGCACTTCGTAGAGCGTCGCCTCGTCTTCGCCGAGTTGGCCCGGGTCGACGCCGAAGTTGATCGACAGGTGCGCCTGCGGGTCGAGGTCAGCCAGCAGGACACGCCGGCCGCGGTCGGCCAGGGCGGCGCCGAGGTTCGCGCAGGTCGTCGTCTTCCCGACGCCACCCTTCTGATTCATCAAGGCAATCGTGTGCATGGCGTCTCCATCACTGGCGAGGCGGCGTCTTCGGTAGCGTCGGCCACCGGGCCGCTCATACATTAGCGGACGTGAGCCAGAACCACCCGCCCAAAAGCCCTGTCGTCCTCATCATCCGCGACGGCTGGGGCCACAACCCCAACGACCCGCCGGCCGGCGTCGATGCCGTGACGACCGCCGACACGCCGGTCGCGGACCGCATCGCACGCGACTACCCGCGAACTCTCATCCGCACCGACTCGATGGACGTCGGCCTTCCGGAAAAGACCATGGGCAACTCCGAAGTCGGCCACCAGAACATCGGTGCCGGGCGAATCGTCGACCAGGAATCCGTCCGCATCACCCGGGCCGTCCGTGACGGCAAGCTGCCGGAGAACGAGACGCTCGTCGCCGCGTGCGACCACGTGAAGCAACACGGCTCGTTGCTCCACCTCTTCGGCATCGTCAGCGACGCGGGCGTGCACGGCCTGCTCGAGCACCTCTACGGCGTGCTCGACCTCGCCAGGCAGCAGGGCGTCGACGGCAAAAAGGTCTTCATCCACGCCTTCACCGACGGCCGCGACACCCCGCGCACGATGGGCAAGGGATACGTGAAGGAGGTCGCGGCGAAGTGCGACGATCTCGGCATCGGCCGGATCGCCAGTGTCGTCGGCCGGTACTACGCGATGGACCGCGACAACCGCTGGGACCGCGTGCAAGCGGCGTACGACCTGCTGACCGGCCGCGCGGAAGCTCCGAGTTTTCCCGACGCCGCGACGGCAGTCGTCGATTTCTACGAGACTAACGACGACCCGAACCGAAAGGGCGACGAGTTCGTCACGCCCCGCACCGTCGGCGACGCGGCGGCGTCCCGCGTGCAGTCCGGCGATGCCGTCATCTTCTACAACTACCGCGGCGACCGCCCACGCGAACTGACCAAGGCCTTCGTCCTCGATGGCTTTGACGGCTTCGATCGTGGCGACAAGCTCGATCTGCACTTCGTCACCATGACCGCGTACGAGGCCGGCCTGCCGGTCGAGGTCGCCTTCCCGAAGCCGCCGAAGATGTCCCACATCTTGGGCGACTACGTCTCGTCGCGTGGCCTGCGGCAGTTCCGCTGTGCCGAGACCGAGAAGTTCCCGCACGTCACGTTCTTCTTCAATGACTACCGCGAAGAGCCCTTCGAAGGTGAGGAGCGGCAGATCGTCCCGTCGCCGAAGGACGTCACGACCTACGACCAAAAGCCCGAAATGTCGTCGGTCGGCGTGACGGAAGAGACCGTCAAACGCGTCGAAGCCGGCGGGTTCGCCCTGATCGTCGTCAACTTTGCCAATGGCGACATGGTCGGCCACACCGGCAATTTCGATGCCGCCGTCAAAGCGTGCGAGGCGGTCGACGTGGGCGTTGGCAAGATCCTCGACGCCGTCGCCAAAGCCGGCGGCCGGGCGATCGTCACCGCCGACCACGGCAATGCCGACCAGATGACCACCGACGGCCAAACCGGCGGCCCGCCGCACACGGCCCACACGCTCTATTCCGTCGAACTCGTCGTCGTCAGCGACGACCACAGGGGCTCGCCCCTCCGCGACGGTGGCCGGCTCGCCGACGTCGCCCCAACGCTCCTCGACCTCATGGCTCTCGACAAGCCAGAGGCGATGACGGGCGAGTCGCTGCTTCAAACGTCGTGACGCACAGTCAAAGAAACTCGCACAGGTCGGCGAAGTAATCGAGGCGTTTGGCGTCGACCCCGTCCTGCCCGTACTCGCGCAGGAAGACCTGCACCGCGTCGTCGCGGCCGCCGTTGAAGCGGAGGGAGCGGATGGCCGTCGCGAGGTCGAGGTGTCGGTCCGCCAGGCACAGCCCGCCGACGTCGATCAGGCCGGTCCGATCATCGAGCCCGGCGAGCACGTTTGGCAGGCAGAAGTCGTAGTGCGTCACGACCCGCTCGGCGTCGTCGATCGGCCGCTTCGTCAGTCGCTTGAGCGTCTTCTTGAGCGATCGCTCCGACTGAACCTGACGGAGCGACGAGCCGACAATGCCGCGGCCAAGTCGCTCGTCGGCCTCAGCAAGGATGGCTGCGATTGGGCGATGCTTCAGCGTGTCCGCCGGCTTGACGTCGTGCAGCATGCGCAGTGTTCGGCCGACGAGACGCGCCACACGCAGCGGCGTGTCGGCCATCTGGTCGTGCAGCGGCCTGCCCGGGACAGCCGTCGTCGCGAGGTACGCCCACGTCCCGACACCGGCCTGCGGCGAGCCCTGCTCGAACGCGAGCACACGAGGCACCAGCGGACCGTCTTCGCCGATCACACCAGCAAGCCACGCCGTGCGGGCCGACTCGATCGCCAGCGGATGCGCGTCGCCAACTGCCTGATCGAGGTGCGTCTTGAGATAGACAGCCTCGTCACCCTCACCGACGCGGAAGACGTCGGCCCCGCTGCAATTGCCGACGAAACGCCGGCCTTCCGACGCCGGCAGCACGTCGCGCATCGCCTCGGGCAGGTGGCTCGGAAGCGGTCCGGGAGGTAGCAGCATCACCAAAACGAAAAGTCGGCCGGTCCACGTGCACTGTGGACCGGCCGATGCGTTTGGCAAGTCGGCGGACGTGGATTCGCCGAGACGTGGAAAGGCTCAGCCGTCCATCTCGATGCCCCAGCGTGCGTAGAACGCCGCCTTCAAGTCGTTCTCGCCAAGCACGACGACGCCGGTGATCGGGTTCTTTGGGCCCATCAGCTTAAAGTCTTCGCCCTTGATCTCGCCGTCCTCAGCGACCTCGGCCAGGTCGGTCTCCGACGGGTCGACGACGAGCAGGCGCCGGCCATCCGCACTCTTGACCTCGGCGTAGCCGTCGGTTTCGAAGACCACGCCCCCGTCTGCCGTCGCGGCAAAGTCGGCCGGGTCGCCCATCGGCATGTCGACGGCGATCATGCCCTCGGGGGCGTCCATGGTCAGGTCCTTGGCTTCGATGACGACGGGCTCGGACTCGTCCATTGCGGCTTCGCCGTCCGAGGAGCAGCCGGCGAGGGCGACGACAGCGGCAGCAGAGGCGATCAGAAGCAGCGGGCGGTGGTGTTGGATGGGGTTCATGGTGCCCCGATGCTTGCCACACCTGCCCAGACCGGCCATGCCGCACTGTTAAAGTTGCGTGAACGGCGTCACATGCCCGATAAGGGGTCGCCGCGGTCTATTTGCGCAACGCTAACACGGCTCCCGGTGGCTTCTTCTACGGTTTTGCCAGTTTCGGCCGACCGGTCGAGACGGCAGCGGCATCGGTGCCGGCCTGCCGACGCGTTCTGCGACGAACGCCCCAACTCAGGAGACCCATGACTGCCATCACCCGAATCACCACCGCCGCCGCGACCGCGCTCGCCGCCTTCGGCACGGCCGCCACCGCTGACGTGGATCCGTCCATTCCGACCTATGAGGAGACGTCCGACATCTCCGGCGACCTCCGCAGCGTCGGCAGCGACACCCTGTCGAACCTCATGACCCAGTGGGGCGAGGCCTTCTACGGGATGTACCCGCAGGTCAACTTCGAGGCCGAGAGCAAGGGCTCCGGCACCGCGCCGCCGGCACTCATTAGCGGCACCGCGCAGCTTGGCCCGATGAGCCGTCGCATGAAGGGCGAGGAGGTCGACAAGTTCACCGACGCCTTCGGCTACGAGCCGACGCTCGTCCGCACCGGCATCGACGCCATCGCCGTCTTCGTCGCCAAGGACAACCCGATCGAAGAGCTCACGCTCGACGACCTCAAGAACATCTTCAGCGTCGAGGGCAAGGACGGCATCACCTGGGGCGATGTCGGCGTGACCGACTCGCGCTACGCCGATCAGCCCATCACGCTCTACGGCCGAAACAGCGCCAGCGGCACCTACGGCTACTTCAAGTCCGCCGGCCTCGGTAAGGCTGACTACAAGGACAGCGTCAACGAGCAGCCCGGCAGCTCGGCCGTCGTCCAGGGCGTCGGCGGCGATCAGTTCGGCATCGGCTATTCGGGCATCGGCTACGCCACGCCCGACGTCAAGGCCGTCCCGATCGTCGGCGCCGATGGCATCGCCTACGACCCGTCCAACCCGGACGACGTCTACAGCGAGAGCTACCCGCTGGCCCGCTTCCTCTACGTCTACGTCAACAAGAACCCCAACGAAGACCTCGAGCCGCTCACGGCCGAGTTCCTCACGCTGGTTCTCTCCCAGCAGGGCCAGGAAGTCGTCGACCGTGACGGCTTCTACACGCTCTCGAACTTTATCGTCCAGCAGGAGCGCGAAAAGCTCGGGCTCAACTAGACGATGAAACGCGATCGACGCGTTGTCGGAGAACATACGACGACGCGTCTTGAGCAGACGACGCCAGAGAACGTCTGGCCCGACCTACGCAGCGTCCGCATGACTCACGACGGCAGCGACGCCACTTCAGATGCTGCGGCGGCACAGGCCAGGACCATCAGCGGTCGGCCGCGCCGCCGGACGACGCGCACAAGCGTCAAAGTCGCCGACGCCGTCGCGAAGTACACC
>JBCDKH010000195.1 GCA_038746835.1 Planctomycetota bacterium
CAGCAGATCGCTGCCGTTCTCCAGCACGTCGGCCAGCTGCTGTTCAACCGCGTCCTCGAAAGCGGCTTCGACGACTCGGACGGCGTCGCTTTGCTCAAGCAGACTAAGGCCGCGAATCCCGGGCTGAAGGTGCTCATGGTCAGCAACTTTCCCCAGACGCAACAGCAAGCCGAAGCCGCCGGGGCGGTCGAGGGCTTCGGCAAGAATGACATCAGCAGCGGCAAAGCGAGCGAGCGAATCAAGGCCGCGCTCGAAGCGGCGTGACCGCGACCGAGCCGGCACTGGGCTCCCGCCGCATCGTCGAACTCGACGGCCTGCGCGGCATCGCGGTCCTGCTCGTGCTGGCGCACCATCTCTGGCCGATGCCGCGGCTCGGCATCTGGACGCCGCCGTTGGGACACGTCGGTGTGTCGCTGTTCTTCGTCCTGAGTGGTTTCCTCATTACGGGCCTGCTGCTGGATGCCCGCGGTCGGCTGGCTGAGGGCAGATCGCTTCGCGGCGAGTTCGGCCAGTTCTTCCTCCGGCGGTTTCTACGGATCGTCCCGCCGTACGCGTTGCTGCTGATCGCCTTCTGGGTGATTGACGTTCACGCCAGTCGTGAGCGGTGGCTCTGGCACGCGACGTACCTGAGCAATTGGCATCTCGCCCTCGACGACGGGTTGCGGAATCAGGGCTACGACCGGCATCTGTGGTCGCTGTCCGTCGAGGAGCAGTTCTACCTGTTCTGGCCTGCGTTGATGCTGCTGTTGCCAAGGCGGCTGCTGACGCCGGCCGTGTTGCTGGTGTTCGCGTTGTCGCCGGCTTGGCGTGCGTGGTTCTGGCTGGGCGGCTGGCATCCTGCGATGAGCGAACTCCCGACGCCGGCCAACATGGACCTGCTGGCGGCGGGCGCGCTGCTCGCCCTGTGGAGAGGTCGAGGCGCGTTCAACTGGCTCATCACGGTCGGCCTGGTCACGCTGCCAATCACGGTCGTTGCGCATGGCCCGCTTGAGAACTTCCTGCTCGACTGGCGGATCGCGTTCGACCGTTCGTTGCTCGCACTCAGCCTCGCCGGGATCGTTGGCCTGGCGGCGAGTCGATCGGTCGGTCTCCTTCGGTTTCCGCCGCTCATCGGCGTCGGCATCATCAGTTACGCGGCGTACCTCGTGCACACCGTTTCGGGTCCGTCCGCCCGCTGGCTGCTCGGCGACTTCGACAATCCGTGGCTCGTCGGCTTTGTCTCGACGTCGCTGACGCTGCTCGTCGCCACCGGATCCTGGTTCGCGCTCGAACGCCCGCTGCTGCGTCTGCGGACGCGGATTCGATGACCCCTCCGCCATCCCGCGCGAGCGAAGCGAGTCGAGGGACCTCGCCGCCGCAGTTGTCCAGAAACGGGCGAGGTCCCTCGGCTGCGCTCGGGATGACGGAGTTGCCTGACTAGCGTTTTCCGTGAGCCTCCGCGTCCGCGAGCTTCGCCATGCGTTCGTCGATCCGGACGGGAAGCCGGCGCCGGTGCTGGACGTCCCCGAGCTTGACGTTGATGAGGCCGAGCAGGTCGCACTCGTCGGCGGATCGGGCACGGGCAAGACGACGCTGCTCCATTGTCTGGCCGGCATCGTCCAGCCGGACGCGGGCGAGGTCACCGTTGCAGGCGTCGACATTGCCAGCCTACCAGAGGCCCAGCGCGACGCCTTCCGCGGCCGGTACGTCGGCTACGTCTTCCAGACGCACCACCTGCTGCCTGGCCTGACCGCACGGGAGAACGTGCTGCTCGGCATGACGTTCGCCGGCGAAAAGCCCGACCGGCAGCGGGCCAACGACTTGCTGCTTGACGTCGGCCTGGGGGATCGACTCGACTACCTGCCCGGCAAGCTGAGCGTGGGCCAACAGCAACGCGTCGCCGTCGCCAGGGCGTTGGCGAATCGGCCCAAGCTCCTGCTGGCGGACGAGCCGACGGGCGCGCTCGACGCTTCGACGGCACAGGCGGTCATCACGCTCATCAAAAGACTCGCCACGGAGGCGGGCGCGACGCTGATCGTCGTCACGCACGATGCCGCCGTCGCCGGGGCGTTGCCTCGCACGCTGGACCTGGCCGACATCAACAGAGCTGCCGTCACCGCGGAGGTGCCGGCGTGAGTCTGCTTTCGCTCATCCTCAAGAACATGCGGCAGCGTCGGCTGTCGACGTGGCTCACCACGCTCAGCGTCGCACTCGGCACCATGATGGGCGTCGCGCTGCTCATCCTCGGCCGGGAAACACCCAAACTCTTCGGCCAGGCGGACTTCGGCTATTCGCTCGTCGTCGGCGGGAAGGGCGATCCGCTGCAGCTCGTGCTGAACAACGCCTACCTCCTCGGCAGCCCGCCGGGCGTCGTCGACATCGGCCTGTACCACGACCTCGCCGGTCGCGACCCAGAGCTCTCACGGCACGTCGAGTGGGCGGTGCCGATCATCTGGGGCGACACGCACGAGGGCCGACGGATCATCGGCACGGACACCTCGTTTTTCACCGATTTGACGCCCCGACGTGACCGAGCGATCGAGCTGGCAGAAGGGCGGGCGTTCGAAGACGACACGTGGCAAGCCGTCGTCGGCAGCGAGGCGGCGCGGACCCTCGGCATCGACCTCGGCTACCGGTTCCGGGCGTTCCACGGCAACGAAGACACAGGCCACTTCCACGAAGACGAGTGGGACGTCGTCGGCATCCTCGCCCCGACCGGCACCGCGTTCGACCGAGCGGTCTACGTGCCGCTCGCGACGCAGTACGCCCTCGGCGAGCACGGCCAGGCGATCCTCGACCAGCAGAACGTCCGCCGGAGTGCCGACGAACTCGGCCAGATGTACGACGATCGTCAGGCCGAGCTCGCAAGAGTCGTCGAGGCCGGCGGAACGCGCGGCGAGGGTCACGTCCTGACGCCTGAGGGGAAAGTGCTGCCGCTCGTGCCGGAAGAGCTGTGGCGGATCAGCGGCATCCTGGTCGGCACGCGAGGCGGCTTCGCGACGAGCAAGCTCGACTTCGCCATCAACAACGGCGACGCCGCCACGGCAGCGCGTCCCGGCGACCAGATGGGCGAATTCTTCGAGACGTTTCTCCAACCACCTGCGAGGATTCTTCTGATGGTCACGGCCGGCGTGATGCTCGTCGCGGCCGTGTCGATCCTCGTTGGCATCTACAACAGCGTGCAGGCCAGACGTCGCGAGGTGGCAATTCTGCGGAGTCTGGGTGCGACGCGCGACAAAGTGCTCCTGCTCGTTGCCGGCGAGGCGACGCTCATCGGCATCATCGGGGCTGTCGTCGGCATGGTCGGCGGGCACGCGATGGCGGCGATCGCGGGCGAGCTGCTCCGAAGCCGCATCGGTGGCGGCATCGCGTGGTGGACCGTCGGGCCGGATGAACTGGCGTACGTGGGCGGCGTTGTGATTCTCGCGATGCTCGCCGGCATCGTCCCGGCGAGTCTGGCCTACCGGACCAGCGTGGCCGAGCATCTGGCGTCGTAGGCCTGAACAGCCGACGCGTGTTCGGGCGTAACATTCGGCATGAGCAACGCGTCGCTTACGTCAAAGGTCGCGGCCCCCGCGGCGGGAGGAGTGAGTGCCCGGGCCGTCATCTTCGCGATCGTGCTGCTGCTGCCGGTCGCCCTCCTCGCGTGGGTCTTCTACGACGTCAGCACCACCGGCGGCATCAAGAAGCTGCCCGACGGCACCACCTTCGTCGAGCTCCAGGCCATGAGCACCTTCAGCTTCGACCAGGAAGACGGCACGATCGAAGACGTTCCGGAAAAGTACCGCCTGCTCGACGGCGAGCGCGTTGTGCTGGAAGGCGAGATGTACAGCGACGCCGTGCCCGGCGGCGACATCGAGTCGTTCGACCTGGTCTACAGCATCGCCGACTGCTGCCTCGTCGCAGAGCCGCAGGTGCAGCACTTCGTCCGCTCCCAAACCGTCAACGGCCCGGTCCGCCTGCGGCAGGGCGAAGTCCGCGTCATCGGCACCCTTCGCGTGGACGTCGAACGCGACGACACGGGCGTCACCGGCGTCTATCACCTCGCCGTCGAAGGCGTCGAGGCGATCTGATCGTCAAGACTTCGACTTACCGTTGGTGCCGTTGACCTCGGGCGACGGGGCCGGCTCGTCGTCGCCGTCGTCCAGCACGTCGGCCAGCTTGCCTTGGATGCGGTCGACCAGCTTTTTGGCTTCGGGCGGGAGGCTTCGCAGGAAGCCGTCGGCCGAGTTGCCGACTGTGGCGGCGGACATGAAGCGGCTGGACATCTTGGCCATCGTTTCCGGGTCGCCGAAGATCTGCATGTTCGCCTTCGAAAGCATGTGCCCGAGCGACTCCGCTGCGGCGACTCGGACATCCTTGTCGGCGGCGATGCGGAGCTTGTCGATCTCGAAGTTGAGCGCGGCCTCCTCGAACTCGCTGCGGTTGGCCAGCTCTTGACGCTCGACCTCGACGCGCTCGCGCTCGACCTCGACGCGGTCGCGCTCGATGAGCACCTCGACGCTCCGCTTGGCCTTGTCGCCCTCGGCACGCTTCTTCTCGGCATCGGCGTCCGCTTCGGCGAGACGCAGCTTCGCTGCCGCCTGAGCCTCGGCCGACTGCTTCTCTGCGTCGGCTTTCTTGATGACGCGGAAAGCGTCGACCTCGGCATCCGTCTGCTCGCGGATGCGATTCTCGTCGATGACCTGCTGGGCGGCGATCAGCTTCTGCGCGGCGTCGCGCTCGGCCTGGCTCTTGACCTCGACCGTCAACACCTGCTGACGCGCGGCCTCCTTCTCGGCCTCGGCTTCGAGGGCTCGGGCCTGCGCGGCGGCACGCTCTTCCTCTTGTGCGGCGATGGCGGCCTCGCGGCGACGCTCGGCCACCTCGATCGCCTGCTGCTTGGCGACCTCGCTCGTTTCTTCTTCCTGCAGCTTCTCGATCAGGACGACGCGCTTGCCGACTTCCGCCCGCTCGACCGCCAGCTTCCGCTGAACCTCCGCCTCCTCGATCGCCCGCTGACGCTCGATGTCGCGCCGACTGACGGCCTCTTCCTGCTCGATGCGGAACGCCTCCTGTTCGCGCTTCCGCTCCGCCTGAACGTTGGCGACCCGCGTCCGCTGCTCGGCCTCGAACTCGGCCTGGTCGCGTTGCATGTCGAGGACCTGCTTGCGCGTCGCGACGTCCTTGAGCGTGATCTCCTGCTCGCTCTGTCGCTCGATTTCGTTCCGCTGAACCTTGGCCCGCTGGGTGATCTCGGCGATCTTGCGAAGGCCCTGGGCGTCGAAGACGTTGCGCTCTTGCAGCTGGCTCGGGTCAGTCTGGTCGAGCGCGGAAATGGTGACCGACTCCAGCGTCAGGCCGTTGCTCGCAAGGTCGGTGGTGACGATCGCCTGGACCTTGCCGGCAAACTCATCGCGCTTGCTGTGCAACTCGACCAGTTCCTGCGTCGCGGCCACGGTGCGAAGGGCGGAGACGAGCTTCTCCTGCACGAGTTCGCTGACGCTGCCGGGCGTGATGGAGCGATCGCCCAGCGAGCGCGAGGCGTTCAGGATGTCGTCGCCGTTGGCCTGGACCTTGATGTAGAACTCGGCCGACAAGTCGACGCGGAGGTTGTCCTTCGTGATGAGCGCGTGCGGCCCGCGTCGCTCGACGTTGAGCCGCATCGTCTCGAGGCTGACCGGGATGACCT
Source organism: Planctomycetota bacterium (assembly GCA_038746835.1). NCBI lineage: Bacteria > Pseudomonadati > Planctomycetota > Planctomycetota bacterium. Next base: position 5,651 of record JBCDKH010000195.1, read on the forward strand.
GGTGGACCACCGGCAGGACGATGGTGCCGCCATCCTTGACGACGCGGGCTCCGCCCATGCCGGTCCGCACGAAGGCCTCGTTCGCCGACGCCTTGTGATAGAGCTTGGTGATGACGGCCGCAACGCCGGAGACAATGAGGACGAGAAGCCCGATGCCGCTAAGGATCAGCTTGGTGAAGTCACCGAGCTCCGGCACGAACCACGGCCCGATCGCGAGACACGCGCCGACAAGAAGCATCACGAAGAAAACCATGGGCAGTTGTGAGGAGGAAGTGAACAGGCGAGGGCAGGAGGGTCAGAGGTCGAGCTGTTTGACGCGGAAGACGCCGGCCTGGTAGCCGGTCAGGACGACGTCGGTCCCGGGAGCGATGGTGCCGTCGTGGGTGCGAGCGGGCAACTGATACAAATCGCCACCGGCGTCGCGGACGCTGATCGTCCCTGTTTTGGGCGAGACGGTAAAGACGACCTTGCCACGTCGGCCGACGTAGCTGCTGCGACGCTCGGCACTCGACTCGCTAAGCGGCATGTACCGCGCGATGAGCTGACTCGTCGTCGCCGTCACCACCAGTGCGAGAAGCACCGCCAGCGGCAGCGATACTGCCACGGCCGCCGCGCCCAGCGCGTCGCGGAGCAGTTGGTTGGTTGCGAAGCCGACGACGCCGAAGCTGAGCAGCAGGACCATCAGCACGATCGACAGCGGCACCTTTCCCACGCCGACCCACGTCAGCGAGTTCAAGATGCCCGCCGGCGTGTCGCCGATGTCGGTGTCCACATCGATGTCCGGCTTCACGACGGCCGCGTCGACATCGACATCCGCATCAAAATCGACATCCACGTCCAGATCGACATCCACGTCGAGATCGAGATCCACGTCCACATCGACGTCCAGGTCCGCATCGACATCAACGTCTGCGTCGACATCCGCATCTCC
>JBCDKH010000196.1 GCA_038746835.1 Planctomycetota bacterium
CGAACTCCCGCTACCACGCGACCCTGGCACCGGCGAGCCCTTCGGCTATGAACGCCTCGGCGAAAACGAGGCCGTCCTCCGGGCCGAGCACGTCGATGGCTTTCGCGATCGAGACAGCTGGACCTGGAAGCTCGAAGTCGCCGGCGAGTAAGCTCGCCGCATGAAGAGCCACCGCAAGACGCTCAGCTTCCGCGTTCCGGAACGCCGTGGCTTCATCAACATCACGCGCGACGTCGAAGACGCCGTCGCGGAGAGCGGCGTGCAGGAAGGGCTCGTGCTTGTGAACTCCATGCACATCACGTCCAGCGTTTTCATCAACGACGCCGAGGACGGGTTGCTTCGCGACTATGAGCGGTGGCTCGAATCGCTCGCGCCGTTCGACGCGGGCACGGATCCGAGCACGGGCGGTTACTTCCACAACCGCACCGGCGAGGACAACGCCGATGCGCATCACAAGCGACAGATCATGGGCCGGGAGGTCGTCGTCGCGATCACCGAAGGTCGGCTCGACTTCGGCACGTGGGAGCAGATCTTCTACGGCGAGTTCGACGGCCGACGCGACAAACGCGTGCTGATCAAGATCATCGGCGAGTAGTTGCGACTGCCGCTGCCATTCAACACAAGAGCCGCGTCCCGAGGGACGCGGCTCTTTTCGCTGTCGAGGTGAAAGCCGGCTCAGCCGCCGACTTCGAGGCGCTGGTAGCCGGTGAGCGTGCCGCCGGCCTTCTTGGCGTAGTCGGCGACGGTGCCCTTGTGCTTGTCGGGGTTGATGAAGTCCTGCTCGCTGAGCACCCGCTCGCGGTAGAAGGCGTTCATCTTGCCGTCGGCGATCTTCTCGGCGATCTCCTGCGGCTTGCCGGTGGCCTTGGCCTGCTCGACGGCGATCTCTTTTTCCTTGGCGACCAGCGCCGGGTCGACGTCGTCACGCGTCAGGCCCTCGGCCACGGGCTTGAACGCGACCAAGTGCAGGCAGATGTCGCTCAGCACCTCGTCGGCGACGCCTGCCGAGTCGACCGCGACCAAGGCCGCGACCTTGTTGCTGACGGTGTAGTTGAACCGGCCGACCTTGGTGCCCTCGACCGAGACGGTCCGGCCCAGCTGGACGTTCTCGCCGGTCTGCTGGCTGACGTCGGTCAGCTTGCTCTTGATCTCCTCGTCCGCCGCCGGATCGGCCGAGGCGTCGGCCAGGAGCTTCTTGCCAGCGAGGTCGCAGATTTCGGCGACGATCTCGTTGCGGGCGGTGAAGTCGGTGTTGCAGCGGACCTCGACGATGACGCCGCGCGTGGCGTCGTCGTTGACGTAGGCCGAGACCCGACCTTCGCCGGCTTCACGCTCGGCGACCTTGGTCTTGACGCCTTCCTTGCGGAACGCCTCGATCGCGGCCTCGACGTCGCCGCCGGTCTCTTCGAGCTTCTTCTTGCACTGCATCATCGCAAGGCCGGTGCGCTTGCGAAGTTCGTTGACCTGAGCTGCGGTAATCGCCATGTCTTTGGGTGTTTTGGTGTCTTTCGGGAAGCACGCCGGCCGCCGAACCGTAGGTTCCGCGGCAAGCCTGCTGTTTGAGGTTCGTATTCAGACGAGTCGGCGACCTAGGCCGGAACGCCTTCCATCGGCTCCGGTGCCTTGGCGGGCTCTTCGCCGACAGGCTCTTGCGGCTTCTCGATCGAGACGCTGCGAGTGGCGTCGTCGCGCTCGACGGGGGCGGCTGCGGCGCGCTCCTTGTCCTGGTCGTCGACCTTGAACCGGGCGCGGCTGCTGCGACCCTTGGGACGATCGCCCTTGCCGCCACGGTCGCCCTTCTCGGGAACGGCCGGTCGGCCCTTGCGGCCTTCCTCCGCGGCGTCGGCGAGCTCTTCGATGATGACCTCGATCGCCTTCATCGCGTCGTCGTTGCCGGGAATCGGCAGGTCGACCAGGTCCGGGTCGCTGTCGGTGTCGATGAGTGCGATCGTCGTCAGGCCGAGCTTCTGGGCCTCCTTGACCGCGATCTTCTCGCGACGGGTGTCGACGATGAACATGATCGACGGCATCTTCTCCATCCGCCGGATGCCCTCGAGATTCGTCTTGATCTTCGACCGCTCGCGGCCGAGGGTCGACTTCATCTTCTTCGAGTACGTCTCGATCTCGCCGCTGCTCCAGAGCTCGTCGAGCTCGTCGAGGCGGTTGAGCCGGGCTCGAATGGTGCGGAAGTTGGTCAGCGTCCCGCCGAGCCAACGCTCCGAGACGTAGTGCATGCTGGCGCGCTCGGCATGCTCGGCGACGATGTCGCGTGCCTGCCGCTTGGTGCCGACGAACAGGATGTCCTGCCCCTTGGCGACCGAGTTCTGGATGAGCCGCTTGGCGCGAATGAGGCCCTTGAGCGTCTCCTTGACGTCAATGATGTGAATGTTGCCACGCTTGCCGTAGATGTACGGCTTCATCTTCGGGTTCCACCGCGCGGCGGGGTGACCGAAGTGGATGCCGGCGTCAATGAGCTTCTTGACGAGCTCGGCCGGGGTCTTGGGCTTGGCGGGGGCAGTGGTAGCGTCGCCGTTCGTGGCGGGGGCAGTGTCAGACATGCAGAGGTTCCTTTCGCGAGCAGGGATTCAGCCCTGCCAGCCTCTCGTCAGCCGTTCACCGGTCGGCCAACGCGTGAGGCTTGTGCGTCGAGTGCGAGAAAACGCCCGACCGTGGTGAGCGGCCGGGCGGGCATGGTAGGCCAGATTATTGCGGGCGACGGGGGCGGAGCACCACCGTTCCGAAAGCGAGCACGACTAGGTCTCGGTGCCAGGGGTCGTGACGAGCAGCTTCAACACATTCGCCGACGCTTCGACATCTGAGACGACGAACTCGTCGTCGATCTCGTACTCCTCTTTAACACCCCCGACGAAGAGGCTGCCATCCGTGGCAAAAGCGGCAGCGCCACCACCGAACGAAGTTCCAGCACCCTCGCCCAGCTCATATCGAGCGACGAAGTCAGTGAAGTTACCGTAAAGGAGCACGTAGTCTTCGGCTATGAGGTCCGCCTCTGGTTGTTCGAGTGTCCCCTGCTCGAACAAGAAGTCGCCGTAGATGTTATCGAAGAAGTCACTCCCGCGGTCTCGCTGGTAGAGCACCGCAAAATGCTCATCGCTGATATCGATTTCTATGGCGGCGGGAGACGTGGCCGCGTTCCACGGAAGAGACTGCAACTGCTCGCTGTGCACGAATCTTCCGTCGGCGTCCTGTACGTGAACGGACGAAGCGGCATCGTCCTCATCGAGCACGATGACGGCCCGGCCGGTGGAGTCCGATTTAAAGTCGCTGATGAAGCTGATTTGATCGACGACGCCGGAGCTGATTCCAGCATCCGCGAAAGAGGTATCCACCTCTAGATCAGCGGTGAGCCGGACCGTGCCTATGACGGCTTCAGAGATAACGGGCACGAAGTTCAGCGCCCTGTAAGCAAGCGCGACCGAACCAGACGCTAATCCGCCGACTCCGCCGAAAGAGAAAATATAATCGCCCTCATTCGCCAGTCCGTTTCGCTCGAAACCGAGATCGTCGGGGGTGACGATGCGGCTGGCTCGCAGGTCGCCAGATGCGTCAAAGGTGTCGACCTTCAACTCGACAGCGGTGTCGATCACACCGTCGTTCGATTGACCAATGACGACGGATCCGTCAGGTGCGACGTCGTACCAGAAGCTTGTCCAAGGCGTGTTCCGCTGATCGACAACGACCGGTGCAAATGACGAATCAAGCTGCAAGTCGTCATTAAACTTCGCAATCGTGTAGATGGATTCTCGTTCGCGAAGCCCAAAGAAGCCGCCGCCCGGGGCAGGACGAACATCTCTTGTGTGGCCTGCGAAGGTTATTGCGGTCTCCTCGAGCGGGATGTATCTCTGAACGACCGTTCCGTTCTCATCAATGCGGACGGCACCGGCAACTCCCTCGGAGAAGTCCGGGCGTGCGATGGTATTAGAACCGCCGTCTACCTCCGTCGGGGCCGTCGGGTAATGGTCGTAGAACGCGTAACCTAAGGCCCAAGTCGGACCGCCGACCGTTTCGCTGACGAAAACGTCAAAGATTTTGCCGAATGGCGTCCCCGGATCTAAACGCAAGTCGGCTTTACCCCCCGCACCGAAAGAGTCATCGAGGCGGAGTCCTGCGGCGACGGTCCGCGGGTCGTAGCTCTCGCTCCGAGCCACGCGAATCTCGTCGACCTTCACGCCGTCTTCGCGCATCCAGACGTTGAGGGTCTGGACGCCCGCGGCGGGGACGTTGACGGTGAGGCGGCGGTTGATGGAGTTGCTGCCGTCGGTCCAGGTGAAGACGTCGTCGCCGCCGCCGGAGACGCCGAAGGTGTTGGTCGTTACCGACTGCCCATTCAGGCCGACGTGGACGGAGTCGGAGCCGAAGTCCTCGGCCGTCATGCGGAGCCAGACGTAGTACGTGCCGCTGTTGGCAAACTCGATGTCGTAGTCGAGCCGTGGCCCATCGGCCTGGCCGCCGGTGTTGACGCCCTCGCCGGGCGCGGTCACGAAAGTGCCGTTGATCGCGTCGGGACGCGTGTCGTCGACCCACTCGCGGCCCTGAGCGGATGCGCGGGCGGTCGCGTCGGTCGCCTCGATCGTGACGAGGCCGTCGACTTCCTGGAAGGCGTCGGTCGGCTCGGAGATCGTGTTCAGGCGCACCTCGACGCGGTTGCTGAAGGCACCGTCATCGTCGGTGGCGAAGACGTAATACGTCCGGCCGGCACCGATGTCGAAGGTGTTGTCGGTGAACGTGTAGCCGTCGCTGCCGTCGGTGTCGGTGCCGATGACCTGGTCGCCGAAGGTGCCGTCTTCGTAGCCGAAGGTGACGCTGGCGATCGTGCCGTCGGAGTCGAAGACGCCGTTAGCGGTGAGGGTGACGTTGTCGCCGACGACGATCGGGTTGGGGCTGGCCGTAAGCGACGCGACGGTCGGGGCCGTGTTGGTCGCCGGGGGCGGCGTGACGGCGGGGTTGAAGTTCGGATCGCTCGACAGGCGAATCTCGTCGACGATCACGCCGTCCTCACGCATCCAGATGTTGAGCGTGCTGATGCCCGGCTCCGGAACGTCGACGGTTATTCGGCCGAGGCCCGGCACGTCGTTGACCCACTCGAAGGTGTTCTTGGCTCCCGGGTAGACGCCAAAGGCACCGAGGGTCTGAATTTCGTTGTTGAGTCCGACGTGGATGGAGTCGTCCGAGCCGGTCGGGCCGTTCATGCGGACCCAGACGAAGTAGGTGCCCGGGTTGGTGAACGTGATGTCGTAGTCCGCACGCGGCCCGTCGGTCGTGTTGCCGAAGTTACTGCCCTCACCGAAGGCCTGGAGCACGTTGGGCGACTCGCCGCTGGCTCCCGGTTGGTTGAAGACATCCCACGACGGCAGACCGGTGTTCTGGACAAGCGCCGACGGGCGCGACGCCTCAATCGTGACGAGACCGGCAGTCTCCTGGTAGACGGGCCCGCCCGCCGAGTTGAGGACGGTGTTGGTCGTGATGGCACGAATGCTCTGCGCACCGTCGTTGTCCTCGGCGATCGCGTAATACGTCGTCGTCGAGCCCGGCGCGAGCTCAGCGACGCTGATAAAGCCGGCGAAGCCGTTGGACGGGTTTCTGTCGGTGAAGAGCAGAACGTCCTCGCCCCCGACCACCTCGCGGAAGAAGCGGACGAGCGGCACGGTGCCGTCGACGTCGTTGACGCCCGTCGCCTGGATGAGGATCTCGCTGTCGATCGGTGCAGGGTCCGGCGAGTCGGTGAGCGCGCCGATCGTCGGGGCCTGATTCGGCGGCGGTGGTGGCGGGGTCGTGACGCGTGGGTCGAAGTCGACCGAGCGGGCGACGCGAATCTCGTCCACCTTCACGCCGTCCTCGCGGGCCCAGATGTTGAGCGTGTGGACGCCGGCCGAGGGGACGTTGACGGTGAGGCGGCGGCCGAGCGGTGTGGTGCCGTCGGTCCATTCGAGAACGTTGCGGTTGTTGCTGTAGAAGCCGAACTGCCCGTCGAGCGTCTCGGCCTGACCGTTCAGGCCGACATGAACGGAGTCGTTCGCCCCGCCGTCGCCGGTCATGCGGACCCACACGTAGTAGACGCCGCTGTTCTGGAAGTTGATGTCGTAATCGAGCTTCGGCCCGGTGAGGGCGGTGCCCGTGTTGGAGTCGATGTCGGGCAGCGCCTGCACCAGCGTGCCGCCGACGGCCGCCGAGTCGGCCACGTCGACCCACGCGACGCCGTTGCCGGCCGTGGTGCGACGCGAGGCGTCTGCCGCCTCGATCGTGACGACGCCGTCGACCTCTTCGAACGCCGAGCCGGTCTGCGTCGGCGCGACGGTGTTGGTCGTCTGGACGGGCTGACTCTCGGCCCCGTCGTCGTCCCTCGCGACGGCGGAGTAGGTGTACGTTCCGGGTGCGAGGCCGCTGATGTCGACCGCCAATGACCAGCCGTTGCTGCCGTTGTTGTCGGTGCCGAGC
>JBCDKH010000197.1 GCA_038746835.1 Planctomycetota bacterium
CCCCCGTGGGGCCCGCGTCGCCGCCCCCCGCTCCGCCACCCCCGTCCCTGCCGTTTTTGCCCCCCCCCGCCAACGGCCGGTACCCGGTGTTTGGGCAAGTATTTTATGTTGGGCCCACGCGACAAGAGTTACCGCTTGCGACCCTTCTGGTTCTTCTGGGCGGCCTGCATGGCCTGGGCCTGTTTCTGGGCTTCGGCGACGCGGGAGGCGACGGTCTTCTTGAACTCGTCGAGGCGGCGGCCGATCGGACCTTTGGGCTTTTCGGGAACCGGCTTGCCTTCGGCCTCTGCCTTCTCAAGGGCTTCGTCTTCCAGGCGGATGTTTCGCCGGATCAGCTTGGTCTCGATGATGCCGATCGTCGTGCTCGTCAGGATGTACAGGTTCAGCCCACTGGGCATGCTGTAGAGGAAGATCGGGAAGACCGTCACCATCATCACCTGGATCAGCTTCTGCTGGGCCTTCTGCTCGTCGGTCATCGTGGCCGTCGGCGTGGGCTGGAGCTTCATCTGGATGTAGAAGACCAGGCCCATCAGCAGCGGCAGGAGGTTCAGCCCGCTGATGCCGATGCCGAAGATCAGCTCGATCCGCTGCTCGAACTCGATCAGGTGGTCCGGCTTCGACAGGTCGTCGATCCACGTCCAGCCGTAGAGGAACGGTTCGTGACGCAGTGCGAAGGTTGCCTGGAGCGTCGAGTAGAGGGCGATCCAGATGGGCGTCTGCAGGAGCATCGGCAGACAGCCGAGTAGCAGCGCCTGCGTCTGCTCGGGGGCGAGTTCGGCCATCGCCTGGGCCATCTTCTCTTTGTCGTCGCCGTACTTCTCCTTGGCCGCCTGGATCTTGGGGGCCAGCTTGCTCATCTTCATCAGGTTCTTCTGCGACCGCTTGGTGATCGGGTGCAGAGCGGTGCGAACCAGGATGACCAGGCAAATGATCGCTAGGCCCCAGTCGCCGAAGAGCGCGTGGAAGAAGCTCAGCAGAAGGACCAGGATGTCGACGACCGGCTGGAAGACGCACCACGTGCAGCCGAACGGGCTGATGAGCGTCGAGTCGTAGCGAATGCCGCCGGCCGAGTAGTAGTTGCCTTCGAGCAGGTCGCGCTTCTTCGGGCCGAGGAAGACGCGAAGAGGCACGGCGAACTTGTCGCCGGCGGCGACCTGCTCCTCGTGCGTCTCCATGCGGATCGCGACGAGGCGTTCCGGTTTCGGGCTGTCGGGATTGACGGCCTCGGCGACGAATCGGCGGAACTGGTCGCGCTTCTCAGGCCGGGCGATCGCGTTGAAGTAGATCGTGCCGCTGCCGATCCACGCCAGGTCCTCGTCGGCGAGCAGATAGCGCCGAGTTGGCTCGTCGTCGTCGAATGCCTCGACCTGCTCGGCCTCGTAGCGGACGTTGCCGGATTCGTTGAGCTGCCCGCGAAGGACGGTGCGGTCGTAGCCGGCCTCGAGCTCGCGTGGCGGCGTGGTGGGGCCGTTGATCGTGGTGGCGACGTCGAAGCTGCGATCGGAGACGTTTCGGACGGTCTGCCGGACGAGCAGTTCGTAGCCGCCGTGGTTCGTGACTCCGTTTTCCAGCGGCTCGTCGATCGCAAAGAGGCGGATTGTCTTGAGAATCTGGGCGACGTGTCGGTCTCCGTCGAAGACGTTCACGAAGAGCCGGGTCTGACGCTCGTCCGTCTTCTCGGGATCAATTCTCCACGCCACGCCGGACAGGTCGAGCTCTTGGCCGTCGATGGTGACCGTCCGCGTGCCCATCGGCCGGGTGGCCTGGACGTCCTGCTCGTACGGCACCTCGAACCGGTAGCGATCGGGCTCGTCGAGCGTGGCCCGGTAGCGCTTCAGCAGCACCTCTTCGATGCCTGCACCGACGGTGTTGACGGTGACCCGCATCGGATAGGCCGACGGGTCGTCGACGGCTCCGCCGAGGATGAGCGTCTGCGGCGTCCCACCCTCGACGCGGAGGCCATCGACACTGGCGGGATCGTCCGACGGGCGCGTCGTGGACGTCGAGCTCGCCGAGTCGTCGCCGGCGGGTCGCGTGGTGGTCTGTGCGGTCTCGTCCTCGGCCCGCTCCTGCGGGATCGGCCGCGTCTCCCAGCCCATTTTTTCGGCGAACCAGTTGGTGCCGATCTCCCAGACCAGGAAGAACGTCAGGAAGGCCAGGATGAGGGCGAAGGTGCGTCGATTGCCCATGGACAGATGCGTCAGTCGCGTTGGACGGAGGAGGGGAAAGCGGGCAACACGCTAGGTCGACGTCGCGTCGATCAGCGTCCTTCCAGGAGCCGCTGCCCGAGGAAGTTGTCGAGTTCGCCGGTGGCTTCGACCTTGCGTTTGGTCGCCTGGATGTCGTACTCGACGCGAACGAATTCGACGCTCGGGCCACGCTCGGGCGTGGTGGAGAGGATGGCGAAGCTGCTGCGTGGGTCACGATCGCGCGGCTGGCCGACGCTGCCGACGTTGACCAGGGCCTTCTCGCCCTCGGCAAAGGTGAATCGGCCTTCGACCTCGCTCGGGCTGTAGAAGTCGGGTTGCTGCGTGAAGACGCCCGGAACGTGCGTGTGCCCCAGGAAGCAGACCGTTGCCGAGGCTGTCCGCGTCGCCGGTGCTGGCTCCTCGCCGTCGGCGGGCGGCAGTGTCGGTACGCCGAGCCGTTCGAAGAGTGCGGCGAACTTGCCGGGATTCGTGTAGATGTCGTCGGGGAAGACGTACTCGTTGATCGGCTTGCGCGGCGACGCGTGGACCGCCTGGTAGCGACGGCCGTCCTGCTGGAACTCGCGCCGAGCCGGCAAAGCGGCAAGGAAGCGCCACCGCTCTGCCCGGAGTGCCTTGTCGGTCTCGCCCTCCAGCTGCTTTCGCGTCCAGTACGCAGCCGACTCGGCACCGGTGTTGAAGTTGTACGGCTCGAACAGGACCGCGAAGTCGTGGTTGCCCAGGATCGTCGCCCGGCAACGCTCGCGAACCATGTCCAGGCACGCCAGCGGGTCCGGCCCGTAGCCAAGGACGTCGCCGAGGCAAAGCACGTCTTGAATGCCCCGCCGATCGATCTCAGCAAAGACGGCGGTCAACGCCTCGAGATTGCCGTGGATGTCGCTGATGACCGCGAGCATGACGTGGGCCGATCGACGGATCGGCCGGGTCGCGAGGATACGGGCAGAAGCCAGCTGTCGCCAGAAAGCGGGAGAACCCGAGAGCCGGAAAGCTTGAAGGAGGAAGCTTGAAGCCTGAAGAGCCGGAGTGACCGCCTCTGGTCTTCAACCTTCAAGCTTCCTCCTTCAAGCTTTCTGGTTCTAACCTGCCCCGTGGCTCCGAAGGACTCTTCCCGCCCCACCCGCCTCACCCGCGTCGCGCTGCTCGGCCATGGGACCGTCGGCCGCGGCGTCGTGGAGCTGCTGGCGGACCGTGGAGGCGATCTGCGTCGGCGGACCGGCGTCGGGTTCGACGTGGTTCGCGTGGCCGTACGAGACCTGGCACGGCATCAGGCCGAGGCGTCGACGCTTCGAATGACCGACGACGCCCACGACGTCGCGACTGCCGCCGAGGCCGACGTCGTCGTCGAACTCATCGGGGGCATCGAGCCGGCCCGGACGCTCGTGCTGGCCGCGATCGAGGCCGGCAAGTCGGTCGTCACAGCGAACAAGGCCCTCATCGCCGCCCACGGGCCAGAGTTGTTTGCGGCGGCACGCAGGGCAGGCGTGGTCGTCGCCTTCGAGGCCTCGTGCGGCGGCGGGATTCCGATCGTCGGGTCGCTGGCGGGCGGACTCGTCGCCGATGATCACCGGGCCCTGGTCGGCATCCTCAACGGCACCAGCAACGCGATCCTGACGTCGATGAGTGTCCGCGGTCAGAGCTACGCGGAGGCACTCAAGGAAGCCCAGGACGCCGGTTTCGCCGAGGCCGACCCGACGCTCGACGTCAACGGCAGCGACGCCGCTCAAAAGCTGTCGATCCTCGCCGGTCTGGCGTTCGGCGAGACGATTCAGCCCGACGCCATTCACCGCGAAGGCATCGATGGCCTCGACCCGCGCGACGTCGCCTTCGCGAGCGAGCTCGGCTATGTCATCAAGCTCCTGGCCGTCGCTCGTCGCGACGAGGACGATCGGCTGGCGATGAGCGTGTTTCCCGGTTTGCTGCCGGCGAGCGATCCGATGTCGGACGTCAACGGGCCGTTCAACGCGGTGGCGGTCTACGGCAAGGCGCTCGGGCGTAGCTTGCTTGTCGGACGCGGTGCCGGCGGCATGCCGACGGCAGCTGCGGTGGTGGGCGATCTAGTCTCCGTCGCCAACGGCTCAGCGAAGGCTGCCTTTTCAACGCTGCAGATGCTGCCCGACGTCGCACGCCCGGCCGACCTGCTCGACTTCGGCCTGACGCGGCACCGCTACTACCTGCGGCTGGTCGCCGACGACGCACCGGGCGTGTTGGCCGACGTGACGCGGGCGCTCGGCAATGCCGGCATCAGCCTCGCTAGCGTCACGCAGCGCGAGGCACCCAGCGTCGGTGGCGGCAGTGTGCCGGTCATCATCACGACGCACGAGGCCCGCGAAGCCAGCGTCCGATCCGCCGTCGAGGTGTTGAGCGGGCTCGCATCGATCAAGGAACCGCCGGCCGTGCTTCGGATCGTCGACATGCCCAAGGAGCCGGGCGACCACGCGTGATGAGCCTGCGGCAACGCCTCAACCTCGTCGACGGCGAACACGCGTGGCGGCTGTCGTTCTGGGAGCAGTCGGAAGGCAAGCTCACCCGCCAAGTCGCCCCTCCGCCCGCCGAATCGCTATCGGACGCGGCCAAGCCGCTGCTTTTGGAAGTCGTGGCGATTCCCGGCGAGTCGGGTTGTCTCGCCGTGATCCATCGCTCCGGATGGCCCTTCGACCTTGATTTACCGGCGACGGTTCAGGCTGACGATTCGGTCGACGCGACGCGTCCCGGCGGCGCCGGGGACGAGGTGATGCGGGCGTTCCTGAATGCGGTCCGGGAGGAAGTTGGACTGGTTGGTGTCCTGCAGCCGCTTGATCCCGAAGACACTTGATTCGATTGAGCCGCCCGCGTCAGCGGGCGCTTGCGGACAAACGACAGCGCCCGCTCACGCGGGCGGCTAACTCGCAGCGATCTGTGATTTGAGTTGCGGTTTTCGATTAAGTCGCGTGGTTCGAACGACGATGTGTTGTTCGCATCGGTCTTCTCGCGTGAGACATCTGCCGTACGCCTGACCATTGACAGCACCGACTATGTCCGACACCGCCGAAGCTCCTTTCGATCCGCGTCTCATCGTCCCGTTCGTGAACAGCGTTCGGCAAGTGATGAAGACGATGGTCAACCTGGAGACGACGGTCGAGCGGCCCAAGATCAAGAGCGATCCCGTGTCGTCGTTCGACGTCTCAGCGATCGTGAACTTCAGCGGCGATGTCGTCGGCAGCGTCGTGCTCAGCTTCGAGCAGGATGCCGCGGTGAAAATCGTCGAGAAGTTTGCCGGAACAGCCATGGATCCGCAGTCGGCGGACTTCGCCGACGCGATCGGTGAGCTCGGGAACATGGTCGCCGGTGCGGCCAAGAAAGGGCTCGGCTACGACGCGTCGATCGGCATCCCGAGCGTGATCGTCGGCCAAGGCCATCACGTGGCGCGGCTCAAGGACGTGCCCTGCCTGGTCGTGCCCTGCACGAGTGAAGCCGGCTCGTTCGCTGTCGAAGTCAGCATTCGCCGCGCTGACGCCGCTGTTCGCCAGGCCGCTTGAAACATCCCGACTCTCGACTTTCCCTTCCTGACTCTGACCATCAGCCCAATGAAGATTCTGCTCGTCGACGACTCCAACACCATGCGGAACATCCAGAAGAAGGTTCTGGCCGACCTCTGCACCGACTTTGGCGAAGCTGCCGACGGCGTGGAGGCAATGAAGCTCATTCAGGCGGGTCAGAAGTTCGACCTCATCCTGGTCGACTGGAACATGCCCAACATGGACGGCCACACGCTGGTTACCAAGATTCGCGAGACCGACAAGACCACGCCGCTCGTCATGTGCACGACCGAGGCGGAGAAGACGCGCGTCGTTGAAGCCCTCAAGGCCGGCGTGAACAACTACGTCATCAAGCCGTTCACCCCGGACGGTCTCACCGACAAAATACAGGCGACCTTGAAAAAGGCCGCCTGAGTCGGTGATCAAACTCGGCAGGAAGGATTCGAACCTTCGACCGGGCGGTTAACAGCCGCCTGCTCTACCGCTGAGCTACTGCCGAAACGGCCCACGTCAGCACCGGCTGCCGCGGGCAGGGACGATACGCCGGGCGCGTCGACTTTCAAGGTCTACGCGCGCCCTCCCAGAGACCATCGACACAACGACCGGCGTCGCACCAGCGACGCTGCTCTTCTGTGCGCTGGCGTGGTGCGACGACGCCGAGGGTTGAGCGAAGCGATGCCCCGGAGCAATGTCCCAGGAGGGTCGGTGCACCGCCA
>JBCDKH010000198.1 GCA_038746835.1 Planctomycetota bacterium
ACGGGTATCGGCGTCTGGACAGGGACTACGAGTTCAAGCCGTCCAACAGCGTCGGCATGCTCTGGCTGGGCTTCATCCGCCTGATGCTCAACCGAATCTGGAACTGCTGAGACTTCTTGGACACCCTCTCAGGATGACGGAGGGGCGGGTAGCTCGCGGTCGAGTCGATACGATGCTCGCGAACCGACATCCGGATGGACGACGCGACTCTACATCCTCCTGTCACGCGACGCCTCGCGACGAGCATCGGCGGCATTGCCATCGCGGGCTTGGCTTCCGTGTTGGCGTACGCACCGTTCGACCAGTTCTACCTCGCCTGGATCGCGGCAGTGCCGGTGTTGTGGTTGGTGGCGAACAGCCGAACGGCGTGGTCGGCGGCGGGGACGGGGTTCGCGTTCGGGCTCGTCTACTTCGGGACGAATCTCTGGTATCTCTGGTACATCGGACCGCTGCCGTTACTGGGGGCGGTGCTGTATCTCGCGCTGTTTCCGATGATGTTCGCAGTGTTCTGGCGGCCGATGGCGAGACGACGCGACGTGTGGAGCGTGGTGACCGCTGCCGCGATGTGGGTGGCGATCGACTGGCTGCGGGCTGTCCTGCCGTTCGGCTTGCCGTATGTCTTCCTCGGCCACGCGCAGTCGCCGATGCTGGCGATGACGCAGATCGCAGACATCGCCGGCGTGTACGGCATCACGTTCTGGGTGCTGCTCGTCAACGGCATCGTCTGGCTGGCCATCGAACACCGCGGCCAGAAGTCAGCGTGGTCTAGAAGCTCACTCCGTCATCCCGAGCGCAGCCGAGGGACCTCGCCCGATGGCGATCGCGCGGATCAGGCGAGGTCCTTCGACTCGCTGCGCTCGCTCAGGATGACAGACCAGGGGGCTCCTTGTTCCCTACTCAGGTCGCTCACGCCCACCCTCGCGATGATCTTGGCGACGACGATCGCGCTGGCCAGCTATGGCACGTGGCGACTGGCGGAACGCGACTTCAAACCGGGGCCGAACGTCGCCTTGCTCCAGCCACACTTCGAGCTGCTCAACACCGAGCCGGTCGACGGCGCTGCACTCATCCAATGGCTCGCGGCGGAGACGTCGCGCGCCGTCACGAACTCAACCGAGCCCGTCGACCTGGTCGTCTGGCCCGAGAGCAGCGTCTCCTCCTTGAACGAGGAGGCCCGACGCGAGATGGCCGGGAGTCAGATCGGCCAAGTCGCCAACGAAGTGCACACGTGGCTGTCGACGCTCTCATCACAAGGGCCGGACCTGCTCGTCGGTGCGAGCGCACGCGAGGGCATCACGATCCGCGACAACCGCTACGTCGCTGACGATCGCTTCAACAGCGTCTTCCACTACACCTCAGGCGGCGTCGCGGACGCGCGATACGACAAAGCCCACCTCTTCCCCTTCGGCGAGTACATCCCGTTCGGCACGCAACCGTGGCCGATCGTCTACCTCCACGACTTCTTCCAACTCTTCAACCCGTGGGGCGGCGATCACGAGCTGACGCCGGGCACCGACGACACCGTCTTCACCATCGCCGGCAGCCGCGTCATCGCGCCGATCTGCTTCGAAGACATCGTCCCGCCACGCGTCCGCGACCTCGCTTACGACGGCACCACCAAGCGGGCCGACGTGCTGGTCAACGTCACCAACGACGGCTGGTTCCGCGGCAACCAGATGGCCCAGCACCTTCAGGCCGCGAGCTTCCGGTCGATCGAGAACCGCATCCCGACCGCACGCAGCGTCAACAACGGCGTCTCGGCCATCGTCGACCCCGACGGCCGAATCCGAAGCTCCGTCCCCGCCGCCACGCCCGGCAGCCTCGTCGGCCGCGTCATGCTCGACGATCGCACCGCGCCATACGGCATCATCGGCGACGTCTTCGCCTATGCCTGCGTCGCGGCCACAACCTTGATCACGCTCATCCGTCTCATCCCGCGAAGGACCGCCTCATGACGACGCTCAAGCTCACGCCGCTCGTTCTCGCCGCTCTGCTCGTCGGCTGCCAGTCGTCGGGCGAGCGACAACCACTCCGGCCAGACCCGCTGCCGCCCGTCCCGCCGATCGTGCAGGTCGACGTGGACACAGACCTTCGCGAAGCTGCGGCCGCGTTCGTGATCAAGGCCACGCAAGCGGACGACCCGATCTTTCGAGCCAATGCCGCCGAGGCCGCCGAGGGCTTGCCCGACGACGACGCGACAGCCGCGCTGGTGCCGCTCTTAGAGGACGACGATCCTGTCGTCCGCTTCGCCGCGATGATGACCATCGGCCGCGAGCAGTTCGGCGGGCCGGACCTTGTGGACGACCTGGGCGTCCTCGCCGCCGGACCTTCGCCAAACGGCCGGGTCGCAGCGATGTTCGCGATGCACCGGCTCGGCGAAACGGCCAAGAGCCAAGGCCTCGCCGACGCCACGACCTCGCCCGATCCCGTCGTCCGATCCCACGCGGCCCTCGCGCTGGGCCTGACCGGTGAACCCTCCGCCGTCGACGTGCTGGAACCCATGCTCGGCGACGACGACGCCACCGTCCGACTCACCGCCGCCGAAGCCCTCTGGCGGTTCGGCCGACGCGACGCACGCGACCGGCTCATGGAAGCCAGCCTCAGCGGCTACACCGACGACAGCGTCATCGGCACGCTGGCCCTGGGCGTCCATCCCGACCCGAGCGCCTTCGCCATGCTGCAGGGCAAGCTGACCGACGACTACGCCGAGGTCCAACTCGCCGCCGCCCGCGCCCTCGGCCAGCTCGGCAGCGACGCTGGCTTTGGCCTGGCACGCGAGGCCGCTTCGTCGCAAGAGCCGCGCCTGCGAGGCATGGCCGCCGCTGCCTTTGGCGACATCGGCCGCTACGACGCCCAGGCCGACCTCGCCGCCTTGCTCGATGACGACGACCTCGGCGTTCAGCTCGCCGCGGCCGCTGCGATCCTGAAGCTCGACGGCTTCGCGCCGCAGACCCTCGGGGCCGGGCGATGATCCGCCTGCTCGGGCTCGACCCCGGCACCCGCCTGACCGGCTACGGCGTCATCGACTACGACCCCGCCGACCCGCTCCGGCCGGGCCTGGTCGATGCCGGCGTCTTCCGACTCGACACCAAGCTCGGCATCCCCGCTCGCCTGGTCGACCTCGCCGATTCGCTCGACGAAGTCCTGGCCGAGCACCGCCCGCAGGCCGCGGCGATCGAGGAGGTCTACGCCCACTACAAGCACCCGCGGACCGCCATCATCATGGCCCACGCCCGCGGCGTCCTCCTGGCCGGCTGTGCCCGTCGGCACGTCGCGATCCACGAGGTCGCCGCCAACCGCGTCAAGCAATCCCTCGTCGGCTTCGGCCACGCCGGCAAGGCCCAGATGCAGCGTGCGATCCAGTCGACGTTCGACCTGGCGGAGGCCCCCGAACCCCCCGACGTCGCCGACGCCCTCGCCGTCGCCCTCTGCCTCGCCCGCAGCGGCGCGGTCGACGACCACCCCGTCGCCGACGTCTGACGAGCCCGCCCGAAGGGAGTAGCAGAGTCTCAACAACCCGCCGTCCGGTCGCGCACCACGCGGTGCGCGATCGTGCCAGTTGGTCACCGCCGGGTCTCCCCGAAGACCCCGCCACCACCCAAGAACAACCGCCAAACCACCCGCCAGCGCCCAACTTTCACCCACCGGCGACCACAGTGACAAGCTCACCCGCCGCCCAAGGGACGCCGCCCCGTCACAACCCCACCCACCCCCGACACTCCGTCCCCCCGACCGCCGTCGCGCAGCGCGAAGCCCCATGGCCCCGTGCCACGACGTGCCAACGTCGTGCTTCGACCCGACACGACGTTGCACGTCGTGGCACATATCCTCGATCGACGACCTTCCCGCCACTGTCGTGACCAACCGAACGTCCATCTGCCTGTCGATCGCGGCCCCGCTGGTCATCCTCGGCGTGCCGCTGCTCGCTGCCTGGGGCTTCCTGTCCTACGTCGCTCAATGCAATCGACAAGTCGACGAGAAGGCGGCCCAGGCTATCGCGTCTGGACAGAGGATCATCGACGCCGTCGAGCAGCACGACGCGGCGAATGGCAGGCTCCCCACGTCGCTTGGCGAATTGCAGATGGACGCAGACCTCAAACGAACTTGGACGCTCTCGGCAGGCAACCAGCACTACGTGCTCGAAACGATTGTTTCAGCCGGCGTCGTCGATCAGCCCATTTGCTACTACAGCCAAAGCGACGAATGGATCAAAGGCAGTTGACGCGGACCAGAACGGATGCGCGCGAGAGAACAGGCTCCCGCCCCCTCTTCTCTTGCCGAATAGTCCCGGCATCGACGCATGTCATGGGTCAACGTCGTCATCACCAATCTGGGATGCGCGAACAGGCTTACCTTCGTAGAACATCACCTGGATACCGTGCTCCAATGCCCAGTCGACCTCGCAGTCAAGTACGAGGTCAAACGCCGCCCCCTTTACGGGCGGAATGAACATCCTCGCGTCATCTAGCAACACATCATGACTCGACTCCGGGATTTCGCAGCTGCTATCCTCTAGCAATCCATTCCTCTTTTGTGAAGCAGCATAATCTGCGATAAGCGCCCGGATTTCTTCAACCAGCTTTTCGTCAATTGCATCTACAAGTTGCCTGAACGCACTCTTTTGCCATTCTTCCGGATCGCGACCACCCAGCGTGCTGACTGACAGCTTCATCTCGCCAAGATGAGGCAAGGTGATTTGACCCTCCCAGAGATAGTCAAATCTCATCACGCCAAAAACTGGATCGTCTATCGTTCGAGCCATCTGTATCTCCGGCACTTTTAACGTCGTATTTCTGGGCGGCGAAAAAGGGGTCGGGAGCCGTTTCACGCACGGGATCGGATGCAGCCCGTCGGCACCTTACCGACTTTGTGGCTGTGTCACCCGATAATCCGCCCTAGGTCGCTCCGCTCAGAAGAAGTACCCTTGGTCCATATCGAACCGGGCGGCAAGCGTCGCAATCTGGTCGCGGGTGAAGCCTGATCGGCGGCCGGCGAGGATGTCGCTAATGAGGGAGGGGCTCTTGCCGATCACCTTCGCCAGATCCGCTTGGCTAAGGCCCTCGGCTTCGAGTAGGTGCTCGATTCGCTCGGGCAGTGTCGTCGCGGGCTTGGCGAAGTGCTCGCGGTCGTAGCTCTCGATGAAGGCCGAGACGGCCGCGAGGTACTGCCGCTCACCGTCGTGGAGCTTCGTGCGGGTGATGAGCGGATCAATAGCCCTAACGGCGGCGTCATAGTCGCGGGCCGAGTCGATCGGGTGAGGCGGCCAGACAGCGGCGAGCCGGCAGTACCGCTCCGCCGCGGCCGACGCTTTCTTCGATTTGTTCCGCAGCTCTGTCATTGGGTGTTTCACGTTAGCGCTGCTCAGCTTTGCACAACGTGTCCAGCCCCACGACGTGACAACATCGTGGCACGGCTCATCTCACAACGCCGCGGTTCGCAGTTGGCTGATGATCGACATATTCGCCGCGCCATCACACCATTCGAAGTTCGACGCAGCGAGGTCGCCCCCAAGGAACAACGGTATTTTATGAACCAAGTGGTCAAACTCTTTCTCGCGATCACCGAGCCCGCTTTGGACGAGGTCTCGATGTTTTTCCCGTGCAAACATCCACACCTCAGGATCCACAACAATGCATTCGATGAATTCTTGAAAAGACCCGGCAGCAATGGTAAACGTCCCCGTCCATAGTGCAAGCATCTTCACGCGATCAAACTTCCCATCTCGCCTGAGAAAGAATTGATTGCCGAATACATCCTGAGCGAATGACATCCATTCGGACTTGATCGCAGGGAATGCGTGCCGCCACACGCTCCAGTCATTCCACTTTTCGATGTCATGCGATATCGAGTCCGAGGCACCGAAGAAGTGGAACATGCCATCTTCGGTGAATCCATGGCCCTCGCGGTCAATGAACGCACGGTACGTTTCCGGCACGATGACCCCACTGGGTGGTACCCAGGCGGACGCTGAGACTGATACGGGCGGGCGGAGCAAACGGCGAAAAGAAAGGGGCAGACTCCATTATGCATTTCGCCACGTGGCGCTCAAGCTTCGTTGTCGAGCACCGCCCCATAAACCCTCGCCACTGCGTCGGCGGCGTCTTGCCAGCGCATTTGGCGGACTTCGAGGGAGCCGCGGTCACTTAAGTCGGCCGCGAGCTTGTCGTCGTGGAGGACGTCGATCATCTTCGTGGCCAGGTCGTCGTCGTCCCAGAAGTCGGCGACCAGGACGTTCTCGACCTTTTCGCTCAGGCCGCTTTGGTTGGAGATGATCGTCGGGACGCCGTGGCTCATGGCTTCGAGGCCGACGAGGCCGAAGGGTTCGCTGCGGCTGGGCATGACGAACAGGTCGGCCGAAGCGAAAAGCCTGGCGACGTCGTCGGAACGCAGGTGGCCGGCGA
>JBCDKH010000199.1 GCA_038746835.1 Planctomycetota bacterium
CCGCGTGACGTTCAGCGTCCAGCGGCTGGCGTTGTAGAACGCGCGGTGCTCCGCCGGCGGCAGGTGGTCGATTCGTCTGACGTTGCCCGGCCAGGCGATCGATGCCGGGTACATCGGCCCGGCCACACAGAACCGCCCGTCCGCCCACGCCTTCGCCGGTTCGAGCAGCAGCTGCTCGACCGCTGGCTGACGATCGCCGCTGTACGTGCCGAGGTAGGACAGGTCGTACTCCGTCGGCGTGTCGGCCGGGAAGTAAGCCTCCTGGTCGACGCTGCAGTAGAGCGGCAAGGCCTTGGGGCTGCCGAACTCGCGTTCGAGCACGTCCAGCGTCGGCCCGCCGGTGAAGCTGAGGTAGGCGGCGAACTTTGGAACGTTGGCCGGGTCGAGGTACTCGAAGTCGCCACGCCGAAGCTTGGCGAGGGTGACAGGCGTGTCGATGTCGTAAAACAGCACCGGCCCGGTGGCGGTGTTGAACGCCCAGCGAGCCACTGCGACGCCTTCCGGCACGTAGCTCCCGACGATCACGGAGTCGGCGTCACGCACCTCGGCCGCGTGCTCATCCAGCTCTGCAAGCGAGCGGTACAGCCGCGTCTTGCCAAACGGCGGCCTCGGCAGGTCGCGATGGTCGGCGTACCAGGGCTTGTCCCGCTCCAGAAACAGCACGTCATGCCCGCGTCGCACGAACTCGCGGACCAGTCCGCGGTACGTCGTCGCATGCCCGTTGCCCCACGACGAGGTGATCGACAACCCCAGGATCACCAGCTTCATCCGCGGCGACGGTAGTCGATGATGACCTGTTGATCGTCGCGACGATCGGCCTAGGCTCCGCACCCGTCGAGAGGCTCGCGATGCGAGTGGGTAGACGAGGCGGTCTCTTCACCCGCGACACTCGTCGCCTCTCGTCAACGCGTTGACAGACAACCACTACCCCGTGGTGTAACGGTAGCACAGCTGTTTTTGGTACAGCTAGTCGGGGTTCGAATCCCTGCGGGGTAATGCGACGAGGGAGGAAGGCGAAGGGATGAAGGAGGAGGGCCAGACAGGCCGCTCTACCTCTGGCCCTCCTCCTTCATCCCTTCGCCCTCCTCCCTTCTGCATGTCTCTCTCCGCCGTCATCCTCGCTGCTGGCAAAAGCACGCGGATGAAGTCGGCGTTGCCCAAGCCGCTGCACGAAGTGTGCGGCAAGCCGATGCTCGGGTGGCTCGTCGATGCCTGCATCCAGGCCGGGGCGGAGCGAATCGTGCTCGTTGTCGGGCACGCCAAGGAGCAGGTCATCGCCGGCATTCAGGCCGACACGCCGGCGGAGCATCGGGACAAGCTCGCGTTCGTCGAGCAGAGCGAGCAGCTTGGCACCGGCCATGCCGTCAAGGTCGCGGTGCCGGCATTGCCGGGTTCGGGCGAGGTGATCGTGCTTGCCGGCGACCTGCCTCTGGTCAGTGGAGAAGCTCTGTCGAAGCTCGTCGCCGATCACCGCGAGGCCGGGGCCGCCATGTCGCTGGCGTCGGCCAGGGTCTCCAACCCCTTCGGCTACGGCCGAATCGTCCGCGGTGACGACGGTGAGTTCCTCCGCATCGTCGAAGAGCTCGACGCCACCGACGAGCAGCGAGCGATCGACGAGGTCTTCCCGAGTGTCACCTGTGCCGGGGTCGGCGTGCTGGCGGACGCGCTCGGCAAGCTGTCCAACGACAACGCCAAGGGCGAGTACTACTTCACCGACCTCTTCGAGATCATCCGCAACGCGGGCGGACGCGTCATGGCCGTGCCGGCCCTCGGCGAGGACGACGTCATCGCGCCGAACAACCGGCACCAGCTCACGCTCGCCAATGCGGCGATGCAAGAGCGGCTGCAACACACGCTCGTCGAGACGTGCGACGTCTCGATCGTCGACCCGCGGACCACCTGGATCGAAGCGGGCGTGACGGCCGGTCGCGACACGGCCATCCTGCCTTTCAGCTTTGTCGGCGAAGGCGCAACGCTCGGCGCCGACTGCACGATCGGGCCGTTCGCCCGCATCGAGCCGGGCGGGATCGTCAAAGACGGCAGCATCGTCTCGGGCAACGTCAACCTGCCCGGCGCGATTCCTCAGGACGGAGGCCTTCCATGAGCACACTCACCACCGTTCGTCCCGACGAACCGGGTTTCGGCGACGGGTTCGGACACCGCGAGAACTTCGTCCTCTTCGCAGGCCGGGCCAACCAGCCGCTGGCGGAGAAGGTCGCCAAGTACCTCGACATCGAGCTGTCCAAGGCCGTCGTGCAGGCCTTTCCCGACGACGAGATCATCGTCAAGGTCGAAGACGACGTCCGCGGCAAGGACTGCTACATCCTCCAGCCGACCTGTGCTCCGGCTGGCGAGCACTTGCTCGAGTTGTTCATTTGGATCGACACGCTCAAGCGCGCCAGCGCCGGACGCGTCACGGCCGTGATTCCGTACTTCGGCTACGCCCGGCAAGACCGCAAGGACGAAGGCCGCGTCCCGATCACCGCCAAGCTGGTCGCCAATCTGCTCGAGCGGTCCGGCTGCGACCGCGTCGTCAGCGTCGACATGCACGCGGCACAGGTGCAGGGCTTCTTCGACATTCCCGTCGACCACCTCACCGCCGGGCCGGTCTTTGGAAGCTGGTTCGAGTCGCTGGGTATGAAGGGCGACCACGGCTGGGCGTTCGTCTCGCCCGACGTCGGCAACGTCAAGCGAGCCCAGATGTACGCCGACAAGCACGGCGGAACGCTGTCGATCATCGACAAGCGTCGCTACAGCGGCGACACCGCCGAAGCCGTCCACATCATCGGCGACGTCGAGGACAAGACCGTCGTCATGGTCGACGACATGATCTCGACCGCCGGCACCGTCGCCAGTGCGATGAAGATCCTGCGGGCGCACGGCGCGGGCGAGATCTTCATGGCCGCCACGCACGCCGTCCTTGCCGGGCCCGCCATCGAGCGGCTGGCCGACTGCGACTTCACGAACCTCGCCGTCACCGACACCATTCCGCTGGGCAACCGGGCCGACCCGATTCGGGACCGGCTGACGGTGCTGTCGGTCGCACCACTGCTGGGCGAGGCGGTCCGGCGGATCCATGAGAACAAGAGCGTCAGCGCCCTCTTTCAGGCGGGCGATCGGGCTCGCTAACTCGTCGCTGACTGCGATTTCTAACGACTTCAAGCACCTTTAAAGAGACTGAACATGAGCACTTCCCCTGTTGCACTGTCCGCCCAACCGCGCGAGCGGCTCGGCACCCGTGAAAGCCGTCGCCTGCGTCGTGACGGCAAACTGCCCGCCGTCGTCTACGGCCACGGCGAAGAGGCCCAGAGCGTCACGCTCGACCTCAAAGAAGCCGGCGACGCCATCAAGCACGGCGCACACCTGTTCGAGCTCAAGCTCGACGGCGGTGCCCAGCAGGTCCTGGTCAAGGACGTCCAGTACGACCACCTGGGCATCGAGATGCTGCACGTCGACCTCTTCCGCGTGAACCTCGACGAGGAGATCACCAGCGAAGTCGCCGTCGTGCTGACGGGCGACTCCAAGGGCGTGAAGGCCGGTGGCATCCTGACGCAGATGCGCGACTCGATCGAAGTCGTCTGCAAGGTGCGCGACCTGCCGGACGAGTTGTCGGCCAACGTCGCAGACCTCGACATCGGCGATGCGTTGCACGTGAGCCAGCTCACGCTGCCCGCCAACGTCTCGCTCCCGCCGAGCGATGCGGACTTCACGATCGCCATGATCGCCGCACCGAAGCTCAAGGGCGAAGACGTCGCCCCGGCCGACTCGAGCGAGCCGGAAATCATCGGCGAGAAGAAGGACGACGATCAGCCGGCCGGTGACGCTCCGGCGGGTGAGAAGGCCTAGGTCCGATGGTGGGCTGAGGCCTGTCCAACCGCGTCGTCATGAAACTCCTCGTCGGCCTCGGCAATCCCGGACGCGAGTACGCCCAGACCCGGCACAACGTCGGGTTTGAGGCGATCGACGTCCTTGCCGAGCGCTTGGCGTGGACGCCTGCGGGCGACTTCGATCGCCTGGCCCGACAGCGCTTCCAGTCGCTCACGTTCGAGGGCACGCTCGACACGTCCACCGGCAGCGAGAAGCTGCTGCTCATGAAGCCCATCACCTTCATGAATCTCAGCGGTCGGGCGGTGAAGGAGGCAATGAGCTTCTACAAGCTCACGCCGGCCGACCTGCTGGTCATCGTCGATGAGCTGGCCCTGCCGGTCGGCAAGCTCCGGCTCCGCAAGGACGGCTCGCCGGGTGGTCACAACGGCCTGAAGGACATCCAACGCGCCCTCGGCACGCCGGAGTACGCCCGACTCCGCGTCGGCATCGATCCGGCCCCGCCACCCGTCGCCGGCAAGGATTACGTGCTCGGCAAGTTCAGCCCGGAGCAACGCATCAAGATCGACAACGCGCTTCCGAAGGCGGCCGCGTGCTGCGTCACGTGGGTCGAGCACGGGGTGATGCGGGCGATGAACGAGTTCAACGGGTGACGACGCAGGGAGCTTTCCGGCCTACTCTCTCCGCCCGACTCCTCCTTCGCCGACGCCGTGTCGTCGGCAGCGGGACACGCGAGCCCGCTTCCACGAAGAAATCACCAACCAGATGTCCGACCAGCTCCGCAAATACGAAGGCCTGTTTCTCTTCGGCTCCTCCGCCTCGGCCAACAACGACGAGGCGATGAACGTCGTCCGCGGCTACATCGAAAAGCACGGCGGCAAGATCCACGTGCTCAAGAAGTGGGACGATCGCCGCCTCGCCTACGAAATCAAGAAGCAGAGCCGAGGCGTCTACTTCCTGAGCTTCTTCGAGGCCCCGCCAGCGGCTGTCGACCAGATCAACCGCGAGGTCAACCTCGGCGACCAGGTCCTCCGCTGCCTCATCACCGACGCCAGCCACCTGACCGCTGCCGAGGTCGAGGCCATGCAGCCGCAGAAGCCGCTGCCCCGCAAGAAGACCGAAGACGACGACGCGCCCGCCCCGCGTGCGCCCAAGTCCGACGACGCCGAGTCGTCCGACGACGCATCGGATGGTGACGACGACACCCCCAAGGACGAGTGATCTGCCGGCTGTGGCACTTCAGTGCCACTGTCTGCTCGCGACAGCTGCAACCCCTCTGCCATGGCCAGCTTCAACAAAGTCCTGCTGATGGGTAACCTGACCCGCGACCCGCAGTTGAAGTACCTGCCGAGTCAGACGGCCGTCTGTGAGTTCGGCATCGCCGCCAGCCGTAAGTTCCGCACGCAGGGCGGCGAGGACCGGGAAGAGGTCTGCTTCGTCGACTGCTCCGCCTTCGGCCGGACGGGCGAGGTGATCAATCAGTACATGCAGAAGGGGCGTCCGATCTTTGTCGAAGGCCGACTCAAGTTCGACTCCTGGGAAGACCGCCAGGGCGGCGGCAAGCGGAGCAAGCTCAGCGTCGTCGTCGACAACTTCCAATTCATCGGCGGCCGCGACGACGGCGGGGGCGGCGGTGGAGGAGGTGGCGGCGGCAACTACAACCGCGGCCGCAGCAACCAAGGCCCCTCCGACGACTACGGCAACGACCGCTCCGCACCACCCCAGCGACGCGAAGCCCCACAACGCCAACAAGCCCAAGCGAACGAACCCTTCGACGACGGCGAACAGTTCGGCGAAGACGACATTCCGTTCTAACCAGTAGGGTGGGCCCCGGCCCACCATCTGACTCCGAGGTGGGCCCGGGCCCACCCTACATCTGGCCTAACTGGCACCAACCGCCAGGACACGAGCCTCCCACAGGACTCCTGACCCCCAACACCATGTCCCGCATCTCCCGCAAGAAGAAGAAGGTCGCCGACCACGACGTCAAGTTGCTCCTCAACGAGACCATCCGCCACCTCGGCAAGGTCGGCGACGTCGTCAAGGTCAAGCCCGGCTACGCCCGCAACTACCTGATCCCCAAGGGCCTGGCCATCGCGCCGACCGCCAAGAACCTCGAGCGGATCGAAGAGAAGCGGAAGGAATACGAGAAGTTCGAGGCCGCCCTTCGCGAGGACCAGGCCGCCCTGCTGGCCAAGCTCGAGGGCAAGGAAGTCAAGCTCGTCCGTCGCGCCAACGAGCGTGGCGGCCTGTACGGCTCGGTCGGTGCGTCCGACATCGCCCACGCGCTCGGCGAGATGGAACTGTCGTCGCACAACAACGCGACCATCACGGCAGACGAGATCAACCTGCACGGCAAGATCGACCACATCGGCCGGGCCGAGGCAGACGTCCGCTTCACCGACGACCTGATGCGTGAGATCATCGTCGTGGTCGAGCCCGACGACGAGAGCCGCGAGTCGATCGAGGAATACGAGGCCGAGATCAAGGAACGCGAAGCCGCCTTCGCCGCCCAGGAAGCCGCCGAGAAGGAGAA
>JBCDKH010000200.1 GCA_038746835.1 Planctomycetota bacterium
CCGTCCGACGGCGAACCGGTCGACCTCGTCGAACAGATCGTCGACTGCGCGGCAGGCTTCGTCGTACGCGGCGTTGACGTCGTTCGTAATCGTTGAGTGGGCGATGATTTTCGCCGTCTTGTCGACGTTGTCGAAGGCGATCAGGCGGTCGTAGAGCCCGAAGTGGACGTCGGGCAGATGACGATCGTCCGCCGGTCCGCCGGACGGGCCGCCGAGCTTGTGGGGCGGCTCGTGATAGCGGACGAGGTCGTACCCCGCGTAGCCGACGATGCCGCCGGTGAGACTCGGCAAATCCGCATCGGCCGCGTAGGCGACGTCGCCAAGCAGTGACCGGAGCGACGCGAGCGGATCGCCTGAACCGTCCGACGTGAACGTCTCGACAGGGTTCGCCCCAATGAAGCTGTAGCGGCCGATTCGCTCGCCGCCGACGACGCTTTCGAGCAGGAACGCATTGTCGACGGAGTCGCCTTGCGTCAGCGCGAGGTAGCCGCGGACAGGCGAGATCTTGTCAGCCAACAGCTGCCTGTAGACCGGCACGCGCAGCGGCCTTCGCGCATCGCGGCGTGCGATGGCATGAAAGGTCTCGCGATCCGGAAAGTACCGAGGCATGCTCCGTCGACCGTACACCCGAAGGCAGATGCGTCGATCCGTCCTCGCAACGCGTCCCCCGAAGCCGTGGTTTGAGCGAAGCGATCACCCGGATCGACACCTTGATGGATCACGCTCAACGTTCCGGGGGATCGCTTCGCTCACCCCTCGGCTTCAGTTGTTCAGTTGAAGCTCGTTCGAACTGTCGGAAAGTTCGGTAGCTGCAGCTTCAAGATCTTCGTGACCGCTGACGGTCACGTTGGTTGCGAGGTCTCGTCGGACCTGGTGGTCGAGGCTCTTCTTCGAGGCTTCGGCAAGTGCCTCGCGAACACGCTCGAGCGGCTCGTCGGGCACCGCGATGTGACAAACTGGCTCGCCCGGCTTGACGATCGGAAGCGTCGTCATGCCCAGCACGATGCCGTCGGCAGGCGAGACGAGCGTGTTCTGGCTCTCGCCAAACACCGACAGATTGGTGCTGATCGGCTGGTCCTTCTCGACCAGCTCGCCGGGCGTGACGTGGAACCGCAGCAGCCCGCCCTGCTCGGCACGGACCCATGTCGTCCGGCCGACGTGAGCAAGGTAAGGCGGCGAAGTCGGCTCGTCGTCGGTCATGCCGAGCACGGCCAACGTGTTGAGCACGCCGCGAACCCCAATCTCCAGCACCGTCGGCTCGATCTTGCTGACCTCGCCGGCTTCCAGAATCACCGTTGGCACGCCCGCCTCAACCGCCGACCGTCGCAGCGAGCCCTCGGGCCCGGTGCCGTCGACCATCAGCTCGCACCCGAACGCCTCCGCCAGCTCCCGGCAGCCCGGGTTCGACAGGTCGGCACGGACGTTGGGAAAGTTCGTTCGCCCCGTCGCCGCCGAATGGAGGTCGAGGCCGAAGTCGCACTTGGTGACGATCTCTTCAAACAGGAGGCTGGCCACGCGGCTCGACAACGACCCCGTCGCCCCGCCCGGGAAGCAGCGGTTGAGGTCGCGGCGGTCCGGCATGTAACGGCTCTGTGTCTCGAACCCGAAGACGTCCACCACCGGCACGAGGATGAGCGTCCCCCGCCGAATCGTCGGCCGACGCGCGTACATCAGGTCGTGGATGATGCCCGTGCCGTTGATCTCGTCGCCATGCACAGCCGCAGTGACGAAGAGCGTTTTACCCTCCTCCTCACCACGGATCACCCGCACGGGCATGCCGAGCGAGTCTCCTGTGAACGTCTGCGTGACCGGCAGTCGGAGGTCGACGGTCTCGCCGACGCTGATGTCATGGCCAGCGATGCTCAGGTCCGGCATCCCGCACGCTAGCCGGACAGAGCACCACGCAAGTCAGGTCGCAATGTCGTCGCCGTCCGATTGGTAGCGTCGCAGGTCGAGAGGCCCGCCCCACCAGACGTTAACGCCGACGAGGGCGAGCAACCCGACGAGAATGAACACGTAACGGAGCCACTCCGCTGGAAGACCGTTGTACTCGTCGTCGCGGCCGAGAAGCAGAGCGAGGCCTCCGAACGCGATGAAGAGCCACGTGACAACACGTCTGACTCGCTGGCGATCGTCGACCGTGCTCGGCTCCTTGAGAATCATGGCCCTCAATCCTTCGGCGGTTCCTTGGCGCCGAGCCAGGGCATCATCTTGCGGACGC
Organism: Planctomycetota bacterium; assembly: GCA_038746835.1. Classification (NCBI taxonomy): domain Bacteria; kingdom Pseudomonadati; phylum Planctomycetota; species Planctomycetota bacterium. The sequence continues at coordinate 2,222 of JBCDKH010000200.1, forward strand.
GCTTGCCGGTTTGCTCGACGCTCGACTCGAGGTCCTTCTCGTAGAGCCGCTTGAACTCGGGCATGCCGGCCTCGTATTCGGCACGCCACTCCTTGGCGAACTGACCGGACTGGATCTCGGTGAGGATTTCCTTCATGCGGGCCTTGGCGGACTCGTCGACGACGCGGGGGCCGCGGGTGAGGTCGCCGTACTCGGCGGTATTGCTGACGCTGTACCGCATGTAATCCAGGCCGCCCTGGAAAATCAGGTCGGTGATTAGCTTCACCTCGTGGACACACTCGAAGTAGGCCATCTCCGGCGGGTAGCCGGCTTCGGTGAGCGTCTCGTAACCGGCCTTGATGAGGGCGGCCAGGCCACCGCACAGCACGGCCTGTTCGCCGAAGAGGTCGGTCTCGCACTCGTCCTTGAACGACGTCTCGAAGATGCCGCTGCGGCCGCCGCCGACGCCGTTGGCCCAGGCGAGGGCGATGCCGCGGGCATTGCCGGTCGCGTCCTGGTGGACAGCGAATAGGCACGGCACGCCGCCGCCCTGCTCGAACTGGCTGCGGACGAGGTGGCCCGGGCCCTTGGGGGCGACCATGACGACGTCGACGTCGCTAGGCACTTCAATCGTCTTGAAATGGACGTTGAAGCCGTGCGTGAACCCCAGCACCTTGCCGGCCGACAGGTTCGGCTGGATGTCCTTCTCGTAGACGGCCGGCTGCACTTCGTCAGGCAGTGCCACGATGATGAGATCCGCCTGTTTGACAGCGTCGGCGACGGGCATCGGGTCAAAGCCCTTCTCCTTGGCGAGTCGGCCATTGGCGGACTCGGGGCGGTTGGCGACGATGACATTGACGCCGGATTCGCGCAGGTTCTGAGCGTGGGCGTGGCCTTGCGAGCCGAAGCCGAGGATTGCCACCGTCTTCCCGTCGAGCGGGGTCATCGGCGCGTCGTCGGCATAGAGCATCTTCATCGTGGAGCTGTCGGACATGGCTGGACGGGCACGGTAGCACGCGAAGTGCCGTGTTGTCGCATCGGGCCTGTCGCGTATGTTCCGAGCATGAGCGACGACAAGGCCAAGTCCGGCGGCGGCATGCGGGAAGAGCGCGGCCGGCACATCGGCGACATGACCGTCGACGACAAGTTCACCCTCTGGGGCTCCGTCTCGGGCGACCTGCGCATCGTCGAAGGCGGCAAGTGCTACGTCCGAGGCAACGTCGGCGGCGACCTCCTCGTCGACTTCGGCGGACGCTGTCACCTCTACGGACACGTCGCGGGCAACCTGCAGCTCTTCCGCGGCTCGAAGGTGATCGTGAGTGGCACCATCGGCGGCGTCGCATCCAACAAAAACGGTCGCCTCTACATCGACCAGCACGGCCGCGTCCTGGGCCGGATCAAGACCGAAGGCAAGCACGCAGAGACGACGACGGAAGACGCGTACGGGAACACGAAGGTGGAGTACGGGGAGAAGTGACGCGGAGGCCGGAAAGCTTGAAGGAGGAAGCTTGAAGCTTGAAGGTGTTGCATTGTCGCTCAGCTGATCTGTCTGATTCCCTTCAAGCTTCAAGCTTCCGCCTTCAAGCTTTCTGCGACAATGGACTGGCTCCTCTACCTCTCGCTCGTCGCGCTCAACCTGACCGGGCTTGGGTTGAACCTGATCGGCCTGCCGGGGCTGTGGCTGATGGTCGGGGCGCACGGCCTGTACGCGTGGCTGGACCGCACCGACCTCGCCGGGTGGGAGAGTGCGATCGCTCTGCTGATTTTGGCGGGAGTCGCAGAAGGGCTGGAGTTCGTCGCTGGGGCGGCGGGGAGCAAGGCGGCGGGTGGGTCGTTCAGGAGCGCCATCGGAGCCGTCATCGGCGGCGTTGTCGGCGGGCTGTTGGCTGTCGTGTTCATCCCGTTCGTCCCGGTGCTCAACGCGATTCTCGGCGCCTGTGTCGGCAGCTTTGCCGGGGCTGCGCTGTTGGAGGCGAGCAAGGCACAGAGCACCGTCGAAGATCGGATGGCGTTTTACCGCCGAATCGAACGCGTCGGCCGGGGCGCGTTCTGGGGCCGTTTGTGGGGCGTCTTGCTCAAATCAGCAATCGGGGTCGTGATGCTCGTCGTGAGCCTGATCACGGCATGGTCGTAAGGCATCGCGTACGCTGCCCGCATGCCCGAGCCGACGACGCTGGACAGCTGGAAGCAGCTTGCCGACCACTACAAGGCGGTCGAGCCGCTCCACATGCGGGATCTGTTTCGCGACGACCCAGGCCGGGCTGAGCGGTTCAGCCGCGACACGCTGGGCCTGCTCGTCGACTTCTCGAAGCACCGCATCACCGACGAAACGCTCGACCTGCTCCTGAAGCTCGCCACGGAGGCGGGCGTTGAGCAGATGCGCGACAAGATGTTCGCCGGCGAAAAGATCAACGTCACCGAACACCGTGCCGTCCTGCACGTCGCGCTCCGCAACCGGTCGGACGAGCCGATCGAGGTCGATGGCCAAGACGTCATGCCGAGCGTGAACAAGACGCTGGCGAAGATGCGCAAGTTCACCGAGGCCGTGCGGTCCGGCGAGTGGAAGGGCTTCACCGGCAAGCCCGTCCGCGACGTCGTCAACATCGGCATCGGCGGCAGCGACCTGGGCCCGGCGATGGCGTGCGAAGCCCTTCGGCCTTACGGCAAGAGCGACCTGCGGATGCACTTCGTCTCCAACGTCGACGGGACCGACATCGCCGAGACGCTGGCGAAGCTCGACGTCGAGACATGCCTCTTCGTCGTCGCCAGCAAGACGTTCACCACCCAGGAAACGCTCACCAACGCCGACACCGCCAAGCAGTGGTTCGTCACGAACGCGGGCGGCCAAGGCGACGTGAGCAAGCACTTCGTCGCCGTCAGCACGAACGCCGACGGCGTCGCGTCATTCGGCATCGACACGGACAACATGTTCGAGTTCGACGACTGGGTCGGCGGCCGCTATTCGATGTGGTCCGCCATCGGTCTGCCGATCGCGATTTACATCGGCATGGACCTGTTCGAGGACTTCCTCGCCGGCGGCCATGCGATGGACCGGCATTTCAAGGAGACGACGCTGGCCGACAACCTGCCGGTGATCCTGGGCGTGCTGGGCGTCTGGTACAACAACTTCTTCGGCTTCGACACGACGGCCGTCCTGCCGTATGACCAGTACCTGCGTCGCTTTCCCGCCTACCTCCAGCAGGCGGACATGGAGTCCAACGGCAAACGCACCCGCCGCGACGGCGAGCCGGTCGAGGGGTACACCACGGGTCCGATCCTCTGGGGCGAGCCCGGCACGAACGGGCAGCACAGCTTCTATCAGCTCATCCACCAGGGCACGAAGCCCGTGCCGTGCGATTTCATCGCGCCGGTCTACAGCCACAACCCCGTCGGCGACCACCACGCCAAGCTGCTCGCCAACTTCTTTGCCCAGCCCGAGGCCCTCATGCGCGGAAAGACCGCCGAGGAGGTGCGCGAGGAACTGGGCGAGAAGGCGACCGACGCGCTCGTCGCCCACAAGACCTTCCCGGGCAACCGCCCCACCACCAGCATCCTGTTCGATCGCCTGACGCCGCACGTCCTGGGCCAGCTCGTAGCGCTTTACGAGCACAAGATCTTCGTCCAGGGCGTCATCTGGGACGTCAACAGCTACGACCAGTGGGGCGTCGAGCTCGGCAAGCAGCTCGCCAAGGCGATCCTGCCGGAACTCGAAGGCACGGGCGAAGTCGGCAGTCACGACGCGAGCACGAACCGGCTTATCAACGCATTCAAGTCGCGTCGAGGTTGAGCATTTTCGCCACATCGGCGATGCTGCGGCGTGGCGTCTTCGATCAACAGTGCGGCACTCAACACAACAGCCGGCAGCGCGACGCGGCTTCTTTCGCTCGACACCCTACGCGGCGGGACGATCGCCCTGATGGTGTGGGTGAACCACACGTTCCACCCGGACCTGTTCACCAACCCGACGCTCGACGCCGTCCACCGGCAGTGGTTCCACATCCCGTGGAACGATCCGGCTCAAGGCGTGACGGCGGCGGACATCGTTTCTCCGCTCTTCCTCTTCGCGGCCGGGGCGAGCGTGCCATTGTCGATGAAGTTCGGCCGAGGTCGTGACCGCAAATGGTGGCGGACACTGCTCATCGCAC
>JBCDKH010000201.1 GCA_038746835.1 Planctomycetota bacterium
AACCTGGAGCTGGTCGGCCGACGGCTGGAGCTGATGGTCGAAGGGCCGAGCAAGCACGCGGCCAAGGCGTATCCGGCATCGAACGTCACGCTCGGCAGCGGCTTCAATCGCCGTGCGGCGGTCGAGCAGCTGGTCGGACGCACGCGAGGCGACCAGATCGTCGTCTTTGACGGCGACCCGGCGCTCGCGGGTTCGTTGGCGAATGTAGATGTCGTCGAGGCCAAGGGCCTGACGCTCTTCGGCAAGCTCGCACGGCAGGCACAGGTGGCCTAGCGGTCAGCCGCTGCTTTCCAGGTCAGCTTCGATGCGACCGGCCGAGGCGGTTCGAGTCGGTGTCCGAGCGGACGACGCGGACGGCACGGCGTCCTTTGGGTCCGTCTTCGTCGTCGTAGAGGACGGCCTCGCCTTCCTCGAGCGTTTTGAAGCCGTCACCCTCGATGGTCTGGTAGTGGACGAAGACGTCTCGGCCGTCGTCGTCGAGGATGAAGCCAAAGCCCTTGGGATCGTTGAACCACTTGACCGTGCCCTTTTTGGTCGGCGGCTGGTCGTGGGTGTCGTGCGTGGTTTCGACAGCTGGTTCCGCAACAGTCATCATGACAGTCCTCGTCGATCTGAGTCGTGTGAAGTCGATCTACCGGCCCCCCGAGGGCCACCGCCCACCGTATCAACTTTCACGCAAGTTGAAACCCCAGCGCACAAGTTTCCGATAGGGCTTGCCGTAGTTGGACTTACGTGAACCAGCGGTCGGCGTTGGCGGTAGCATGAGCGCGTCTGTCGCACCCTCTGCCTCGGTGTCCCCTTGAACCTCCTCGAAGTCGAAGGACTGGCCAAAACCTACAGCGGACGACGCGTCGTCGACGGCGTGTCGTTCGGCGTGCAGCCAAGGCAGATCGTCGGGCTGCTCGGCCGCAACGGTGCCGGCAAGACGACGACCTTCCGCATGATCCTCGGCATGGTCGTGCCCGATGCCGGCACGGTCGCCTTCGACGGGACGGATGTGACACACCTGCCGATGTTCCGTCGCGCACGCCTGGGCATTGGTTACCTCAGCCAGGAACGCTCAGACTTTCGTCGGCTGACGGTTTATCAGAACCTCATCGCCATCCTCGAAACACGCTCGCTTTCGAGAAAGGAGCGGCAGGACCGCGCGATGGACATGCTCGAGCGGTACGGCTTGAGCCACGTCAAAGACAGCCCGGCCGCCGTGCTCAGTGGTGGTGAGCGGCGCAAGCTTGAAATCAGCCGGGCGTTGGTCACGGATCCGAAGCTGATGCTGCTGGACGAGCCGTTCGCCGGGGTGGATCCGGTAGCGAAAGAGGAGATTCAGGGGGAAATCCGCCGTCTTCGCGACGAGTTCGGCAAAGGCGTCCTGATCACCGACCACGACGCCGAGCGCACGCTGCAGGTGTGTGACGAGGCGTTGATCGTGGATTCTGGGACGTTGCTTTTCAGTGGCAAGCCCGCCGACGCCGCGGCGGACGAGACGGTGCGGCGAGTCTACCTCGGCCACAACTTCGCGCGAGGTCTCGACACCGCCGAGGCGTGACGGCTACGCCAGCTGGCGGCGACATTGTGTCTGGCGGATTCTCGGCGTCATGCCCGCGAAGGGCTCAACCGATGCAAGGAGTGCGTGGGCCAGACGCCGTCCGTTTGGGGGCCGGCCAGCAGATCTGCGCGACAAGCACCCATGGACACCACGCTTCAAGACAAGATCAAAGACTGCCCCGGGTTGCCGTCGTTGCCGACGGTGGCCGTCGAGGTACTTCGCCTGGCTCGGGACAGCGAAGTCGACATGGGGGCTTTGGCCGACGTGATCAACCAGGACCCGGCTCTGTCGGCTCGGGTGCTCAAGACCGTCAACTCCAGTTTCTACGGCCGGAGTCAGAAGGTCACGACCATCGAGCAGGCGCTGGTGGTCATGGGGCTTCAGTCAGTCAAAACGCTCGTCCTCGGCTTCAGCCTCGTCGAAGGTCTGATGGACAAGTCGTCCGAGGGCTTCGACCACAAGACGTACTGGCAGCGGAGCTTCTACACGGCCTGTGCTGCCAAGGAGCTGGGCGTCGCTTGCCGCGTGATGCAGACGGAAGAGTTGTTCGTCTGCGGTCTGCTGTCGGACATCGGGATGCTGATTCTCGATCTGGTGCTGCCCGACGAGTATGGACGGGTCTGTGCGCTGACCAAGTCGCACATAGAGCAGGACGTTGCCGAACGGTCGCGAATCGAGACCGACCATGCCGAGGTCGCGGGCTACGTGTCGGAGCTGTGGAAGCTGCCTCCCGTCCTGTCGGAACCCGTGCGATGGCACATCCAGCCAGACGAGGCCGGAGACGAAACGCTGCAGACGATGGCGCGAGTCGTCTCGGTGGCAAGCCGGTGTGCAGACGTCTTTGTGGATGAAGAACCCGCTCAAGCGATCGCCGACGTGCGTGAGTCCGCAGCCAAATTGCTCGCGATGTCACCCGCTGGCCCGGCCGATGATCCCCAGGGCTTTGCCGACCAACTGCTCGACAAGCTCAACCAATCGGTCAAGGAGACGACGACGGCATTCGAGATCGACGTCGGCGCCGGAGCGAAGTACGACAAGATTCTGCGCGACGCGACCGATGCACTGGTCGAGATCACGATGCAGAGCCAGCAGGCCGCCCAGGACCTTCAGCAGAAGGCGGTCGACATGGAGTTCGAGTTCGCCAAGCGCGAGGCCGAGCTGACCAAGAAGGCGACGACCGACCCGATGACGGGCTTGGCCAATCGCGCCGAGTTCGACCGGTTCCTTGCCGAAGAGCTCGCCGCGGCCGTCGGTGCCAAGGAGCCGCTGTCGCTCATCATGGCCGACATCGACAAGTTCAAGAGTGTCAACGACACGCACGGCCACCAGGTCGGCGACGCCGTCATCAAAAAGGTGGCCGAACTGCTCGACATGTCCTGCCGCGACGGCGACATGGCTGCGCGATACGGCGGCGAAGAGATGGCACTCATTCTGCCGGGCACCGAGCGTTCCACCGCCGCAGCCTTGGCGGAAGTGATCCGGACACAACTCGAAGCCGACAAGGTCGACTGTGGCGACGTCGGCCTCTTCGTCACCGCAAGCTTCGGCGTGAGTGCCTACGAGCCGCCCAGTCCGCTCGACAAAGCCGCGCTGCTGCTCAAGGCAGCCGACAAGGCGCTCTATCACGCCAAGGAAACCGGTCGCAACCGCGTCAAAGTCTTCAGCTTGCCAAGGCCCGCTGCACGCAAGGCGGCGTGACAAGCACTACGGCGCAGGAAACTTCGGCCTCTGCCCGTTCATCACCGCGACAACGTCGCGCACGACCCAGCTCATCGCCTCGACGGCGACGGTCGTCCGACTGGCCATGTGCGGCGTGAGCAGGACGCGATCGGCGTGGCGCCCCATGAGCGTCCTGTACGGCGAATCGGCCAGAGGTGGCTCGGGGTTGTACACGTCGATTGCGACGCCTTCGATCTTGCCGTCGTCCACCGCGCGAAGCAGGTCGAGCGGCTCGACCACGAGGCCGCGGCTTGTGTTGATGACGAAGCGGAACTTGCCGTGATGCAGCACGCTGGCATCGAGCAATCCGGCATTGTCCGGTCGCCCGTCGACGTGGAGCGTGAGCAGGTCGCACTGGCGGACTAGCTCGTCGAACGACACCGACTCGGCGGCCAAGCCAGCCGTCGTTACCTCGGCCGAGACGTCGAGCAGGTCGTGGTACATCACGCGTGCCCCGAAACCACGCTCGAAGACGCCGCTGACCGCTCGCCCGACCCGGCCCATGCCGAGGACGCCGATGAGCAGGTCGCTCACGTGCTCGCCGGCACTCTTGCGGAGTCGTTTGAAGCCGGCGTCGGTGAAGTCGAGCGCGTTGGCATGCCACGGCCGGACGAGCTTGACGGCCAATCCGGCGACGAACTCCGCGACGGCCTTGGTGTTGGCGTCAGGCGTGTAGACGACCTCGACGCCGCGACGCCGGCACTCGGCGACGTCGATCGTGTCGAGCCCGACGCCGGCCCGGCCTACGACCTTGAGCTTCGGTGCCTTGTCGAGCAGCTCAGGCGTCACCGGCGTGTACGACCGGACGACCATGCCTTCGCACCCTGCCAGGTGGTCGTCGGTCGGCCCGTCGAGCAGCGTCGCCCGCTCGCCGGCCCAGGCACGCGGACGCGGCTCGATCGCCTCGGCCAACAGCAGCGTCGGCTTGCTCACTCGTCGTCGCCTTCCATCGCCTGACGATTCTGCAACGCGTCGGCGAGCATCGAACGGTTCGCGTACTCGATCGCCCCACCCGCGGCCAGGCCTCGGGCGAGTCGGGTGATCGTGATTTTCGGCCGGCGTTTGCGGATTTCGTCGGTCAGGTAGAGCGCCGTCGTGTCGCCTTCGAGAGTCGGATTGGTGCCGAGGATGACCTCCTGCACGTCGTCGTCGGCGACGCGTTTGAAGAGGGCGTCACCGGTCAGGTCTTCGGGCTCGACGCCTTCCAGCGGGGCGAGTCGGCCGAGCAGGACGTGGTACGTACCTTTGAAGCTGCCGGCGTCTTCGATGGCGATGACGTCTTTGGGCTGCTCGACGACGAGCACCTGCTGCCGGTTACGCCGCGGGTTGTCGTAGATGCGGCAGCGGTCGCCGTCGGTCAGGTTGAAGGTGATCGGGCAGTGCTTGACCTTGGTCTTGATGTCCGAGAGGGCTTCGGCGAACGCCAGGACCTCGTCGGTGTCGCGGCGGAGCAGATCGAACACGATCCGCTCCGCCGAGCGTGGCCCGATCCCGGGCAGGCGTCCGAAGTGGCGGAGCAGGGCTTCGACGACAGGAAGATTCTGAGCCATCAGCAAACTCGGCCTGTCCCACGGCGGATGAAGTGGCCGCCCAACCTGTCGTGGAGTCGGCGCATTTCCGTTTCGTCGGGCGAACCACTATAAACCGACGCGAGGCATCCGTCGCCGCAACGTGCAGCATCGGGTGGCCCTTCGTTCTTGTTCTATCTTCTGGAGTCACCCATGAAGCTTCTCAAGCGCCTCGGCCTTCTCATTTTCGTCGGCACGCTCATGGCCCCGATCACCTTCACCGCCGTCGGTTGCGAAAGCGACGTCGATGAGGACGCGGGCATGGAAGTCACCGAGTAAATCCGCAGGTCCTTCGATCTGCCTTCGAACCCGCGGCCGTCATTCGACGGCCGTGTGTTTTTGCACCGCAGCGAGTGCGTGGCGTATGTCGTCACGTTCGCCGTCGCGTAGGTGTCGAGCGAATGTCTGGAGCGCTCCGGCGAGGGCTTCGGTCGCATCGGCGACCTCGTCGGCGTTGTCGCTGAGGATGCCGAGCCACAGCTCCGTGTCGCCGCCGGCAATGCGCGTCATGTCGGCCATGCCCTGACCGCCGTGGACATGATCGCCCGCGAGCAGCGTCCGAAGAGCGACCGCCGTCACGTGTGGCAGGTGGCTGACGCGCGCGACGAGCCGGTCGTGCGCCTCGGCCGACATTGGCGTGGTCGTGCGACAGCCGAGTGACTGCCAGAACGCCGTCACGCGTTCGACGGTTGCCGCCGACGCCTCTCCAGGGCACAGGTGGCATGGCGCGTCGTCGAAGAGGTCCGCTCTGGCTGCATCGGGCCCGGACCGGTCGGACCCGGCCATCGGATGGGCCCCGCAGAACCGCTCGCCGAGTCCCGCCTCGCTTGCCAGGCGCAGGATCGTCCGTTTGGTGCTCACTACGTCGGTGACGACCGCGTCGCTAAGGATCGACGGCAGGATGCTGGCGGCTGCTGTGACGGGCGTCGCGACGACGACAAGCTCGACCTCGGCTAAGGCCACGTCATCGAGGAGTTCGGTGAAGCCGCCGATGGCAAGAGCGGCATCTGCAACGCCGCGATCGCGATCGACGCCAACGACACGCTCGATACCTGCGCGACGAGCCGCGAGCCCGACGCTGGTCCCGATCAGACCAGTTCCGATGACGCAGAGGGAAGAGACGGTCGCCACAGCTCGACGCTACAGCATGTCGGACACGGAACGGTCGCTCGATTCGGGGAACCGTCGTCGCGATTGCGTCCGGCCGGCCACCGAAGTTATCGGAACGTGCTGAGCGCACGGCGACGTCACACGCCGGGCCTGTTGTCGTCTCGTCGCAGCCGATCTACCGTTGGCGTCACCTGGCAGCCCGGTAGACGGCCGGGTGCCTGTCGCTCATGACTCTGACCATCGCCCCCAAAGTCGTCGGTACCGAGGAGGAGCTGGAGGCCGTCGACGCCGCTCCGTCACCGACGCACAAGACACCGGTGCCGTCGGTGGTGCTGCCGTTCGAGGAGCCGGTGGTCGAGCTGGAGCGTCGCATCATCGACCTCGAC
>JBCDKH010000202.1 GCA_038746835.1 Planctomycetota bacterium
CCCGCGTCAGCGGGCGCGCTCGAACGGTCCGAAGCGCCCGCTGACGCGGGCGGCTTACTCCGTGGATCGACGCAGTCGGAGCGTGAACAGGAACTCTTCGACCAATCTCGACCGGCTCGCGCAGAGGCTTGCGATGACTGCGCACGTCGCGTTACGCTCGCAGCGTCATGGCGTTTGCTGGCAGCTTGTTTCTCTTGCTGGTGATCATGGGTCTCGGGCTGGCAGCGATGCTGTACGAGCCGTCGTCGCGGGTGCCGCGGATTCAGTCCGCACCGTCGTGGCGGCCGCCGATGGTGAGCCGGTTGCTGGCGGCGAGGCAGAAGAGCTTCCGCATCGTCGGCCTGGTCGACGGACGCGAGCACGAGTACATCGTCCGCTGCAAGTCCGCCGGAACTGCCGAGGTGACGGCCCAGGCGTGGGGCATGCGGGTCCGTCGAGTCGAGCCGGTGACCGATCGGACGACGCGGGTCGTGTAAACTCCGGCCATGGGTCTGTTCAAGAGCCGCGACGAACGACGCGTCGAACGCGACATGCGCCTTCGCCAGGCCTTGCGCGGGATCGAACGGTCCATCCGTCAGCAGGAGACCTTCAGTGAAGACTTCCTGAAAAATGCACGGCAAGCCCGCAAGGTCGGCGACGAGCAGCAGTACCAGTTCATCCGCGCCAGTCTCAAACGCACGGCCGCGGTGAAGAAGATGCTCGAGCGACAGCTGCTCAGCATGAAGAACGCCATGCTCGTCCAGAAGCAGGCGGAGGCAGGTCGTGAGTTTGCCCAGGGTATGAACACGATCGCCCGCGAGATTGGCAAGACGTTCGGCGAACTCGACCTCACCAAAACGCAGGCCGATTGGGAAAAGGCCGTCCGTCAGGCGGGCAGCATGGAAGAGCGGATGGACCTGTTCCTCGACGCGATGGAGCAGTCGTCCGGCGATCAGGTGCCGGCCGCGCGGGACGATCTGGTCAGCGATGACGAGATCGACCGGATGATCGAGGCCGACGTCGTGGCGGAGGAGCAGGCGGAGCTGTCGCAGCTGGACAAGCTCGACGCAGAGATTGCCCGCGAGCTTGGCGTGCGTCGCGAAAAGGACTGAGATACAAAAGGCCACACGAGCCACGACCATCCGGTCGCGGCCCGTGTGTCAGGAGGAGCATCCGCGTGGCGTATAGCGGGCGCTTCAGTCGCTGAAGACCGAGCGTGCCAGCTTGTTGTAAACGCCGATGGCGATGAACGTCGGAGCCCACTGCCCCACGAAGAGGGCGTCGCGGTCGCGGCCCATGAGCTTGAGTGTCAGGGCAGCGGCAATGCTGCCGCCGGCAAGCCACATGAACGTGTCGCTGGGCACCTTGGCGGTGGCGTCTTCGATGAGGTGGGCGGCGTCGGTTTCGGAACGGGTGATCGTGCGCATCGGTAACTCCTGAAAATCGAGTTCGGCAAAGCAACGCCGCTTTCGGCGTCCGTCGCGAGCCCCGCTGCAAGTGACGTGCCGGGATCGGGCGATTTCTAAACGACGCAAGGGACGGCAAGGCTCTGCAAACGCGGTCCCGACGCTGTGGGCTGGTTAGTCGTCGAGCGTGTTCGGTTTGCGTGACGCGCTATACCAACGGGGTCCACTCCACGCGAAGTCGCCGCCTTGCTCGCCGTTGCCGTCACACCACCTGCTTCGCCCGCGGCCGGTGGACTGTTGGATGCGCTGCCGTCGGTCGCGATCACGGTGGCGGGCGTGGGGCTGACGATTGCGGTCGGGTTTTACCTGCGTCGAAGTCGGACGATCGCAGACGGGACCGATGCGTCGGTCTTCGCACTGCTGGTCCGCGTCTTCATTCCGGCCCTGATTCTCAGCCGCGTCATCGGCAACGAGGCTCTGTCCGATTGGCGCAACCTCGTCCTGCCGCCGGCGACAGCGTTCGGGCTCGTGACGCTGGGGATGCTTGCGGCGTTTGGTCTGGCGACGCTGATGCCGAAGACGCTCCCGGCGGGCAAGACGCGGCGCACCTTCGCGCTGTCGGCGGGCATGTTCAACTACGGCTACATCACCGTGCCGCTGGTGATCGCTCTGTTTGCCTACGACGGCGGACGCACGCTGGCGGTGCTGTTCGTCTTCAACGTCGGCGTCGAGGCGGCGATGTGGGGCGTTGGCCTGACGCTGCTGGCGGGGCACGTCGAGCCCGGCTGGTGGCGACGCATGTTCAGTCCGCCGGTCGTGGCGACCGTCATCGCCGTGGCGGTCAATCTGACGGACCAGGCTCTGGGCCTGTCGGAGTCGATGCCCGCACCTGTCGCGGGCGTCGGTGAGGCGATCATGACATGCCTCTTCTGGCTCGGCGGGGCGGCTGTGCCGATGGGGCTGATTCTGACGGGCTCGGCCATCGCGGACGACTGGTTGCAGTGCCGTCTGCGGCAGGGCGTGCGGACGGTCGTCGCGGCGTCAGTGCTTCGGCTGCTGATTTTGCCAGCGCTCTTCATCGGGCTGGCGGTCATGGTCCCGATGACGCCGGAGTTGCGTCACGTCCTGATCTTCCAGGCTGCGATGCCGGCAGCGGTCTTTCCGATCGTCCTGGCACGCCACTACCAGGGCGACGTCGGGACAGCCCTCCGCGTCGCCATCGGCACCAGCATCGTCGCGATCGTCACGATGCCCATCTGGATCGTCCTGGGTCTCTGGCTGATTCGGTGAGACCCCGATCTCGAAATCACCCGACGTAGCCGCCCGCGTCAGCGGGCGCTTCTGCGCCTTCCACGCGCCCGCTGACGCGGGCGGCTACGTCGCGACATCGCATTTCAAGGACAACGAGCCCCCTCAAAACCCGCGGCGTTTGAACTGCTTTTCGAGGTCGTCGATCGTCAGCCGCAGCGTCGTCGGGCGACCGTGCGGGCAGTTGCTGCCGCGGGGAACGAGGTGCCGCTTGGCGACCAGGACTTCGACCTCGGCCGACGTGAGCGGGTCGCCAGCTTTGACCGCGGCCTTGCAGGCCATGAGGTCGAGAATCTCGTGGATGGCCGACTCGTCGCCGTCGCCGGGCGACCGCCGCAACGCCTCGGCCACGAACTCGCCGGGATCGGTCGACGCTCGTCGGATCGCGACCAGAGTCGGGAACGCCTGCACTGCCACTGCGTCCGGGCCGAACCGCTCGGCTTCGATCCCGAGCTTGGCGAGCAACGGCCCGACCTCCTCCAGCCGATCCGCCTCGGCCTCGCTGACTTCGACGATCGCCGGCACGAGCAGCCGCTGCGACTCGAGCGGCCCACGCCGGACCCGGGCGAGGAGCTCTTCGTACAGCACCCGCTCGTGCAGCGCGTGCTGATCGATGATCTCCATCCCGTCGTCACCCTCGACGACGAGGTAGCTGTTGTGCAGCTGCATGACCCGCGATGGCGGTGCAGGCGATGCCGGCTCCGACGCTTCCGTTTCCACCGGCGTCTCGGCGACGTCGAGCAGCGACTTCTGCTCTTCCTGCAGCGACTGCTTGAAGTAATCCGCCAACGTCTCGCGCACGTCCGGCCGAGGCTCGGGCAGTGGCGGCGGGTCGACGGGCGTCGGGCGAGCTTTGGGTGCCAGGTCCTGCCCGAGCAAGGCCTCGCGGACCGTCGCGTTGACGAGCGACCAGACGCGCGACGCCTGGCGAAACCGCACCTCGCTCTTGGCCGGGTGGACGTTCACGTCGACCTCGCCCGGAGGCACGTCGAGCATGAGCACCGCCGCCGGCTGACGGCCCGGCTCGGCCAGGCCGCGGAAGGCCTCGCGAAGCGCGTGCTGGACGGAGCGATCCTGCACGCTCCGGCCGTTGACGAAAAAGTGGTGATACCGGGCCGACGTCGCCGCGTGCTCGGGTCGGGCGACGATGCCACGAAGCTGCCACTCGCCGTCTCGCGCATCCACGACGATCGGCCGATCCCTCAGATCGCCCGGCCAGGCAGCGACGAGTCGCTCCGTCGGGTCGCTCGTCGCGGGCCAGTCGAAAACGACCTTGCCGTCGCGCTCGTAGCGGAACGCCACGTCGCTCCGCGGAATCGCGAGCCGGTGGACGACGTCGGTCACCTGCGCACTCTCGGCCGCCGCCGCCTTGAGAAACTTGCGACGGGCCGGCGTGTTGAAAAAGAGATCGCCCGCCTCGACCGTCGTTCCGACATTGCCCGCCGCCGGCTGGACGGTGCCGAGGTCGCCGCCATCGCACGCGATCGCGAATGCCTCGTCGTCGGGCGTTCGGCTGACGATTCGGCACCGCGACACGCTGCCGATGCTCGCCAGCGCCTCGCCGCGAAAGCCGAGCGTCGCAACGCGTTCGAGTTCCGCGTCGTCGCGCACCTTGCTGGTCGCGTGCTGCGTGAAGGCGAGTGGCAGCTCGTCGGGCGGAATGCCCGAGCCGTCGTCGACAATGCGAATCGACTCACGCCCGCCGGCTTCGATCGCGATGGTGATGCGACTCGCTCCGGCGTCGAGCGCGTTCTCGACCAGTTCTTTCACGACGCTCGCCGGCCGCGAGACGACCTCGCCCGCGGCGATGCGATCGACCACGGCCGCGGGTAGCGGTCGGATCGCCTGTCGCTTGGCCGGTGCGTCGAGCAAGCCAAACGATACGACGCGTCACATCGGTCGCTCGTCGCGGAATCGTGCCGGCGACACGCCGACGCCGCGGCTGAAGTGACGCGTGAAGTGGTAGACGTCGCAGTAGCCGAGCCGCCGGGCGATCGCCTTGATCGGCTCGTCGGTTTCGACGAGCAGGCGTCGCGCCGCAGCAAGCTTGTGGGCAAGGCGATAGGTCGTCGGCGGCATGCCAACGGCCGAGCCGATCTGCCGACGCAGCGTCGTCAGGCCCATCGCGAGCCTGTCGGCTTCGTGGGCGAGATCGGGCTCGGGTCCCTCGGCGTCGGCGAGACGATCCAGCAGCTCGGCCAGCCACGCCGGCCGCGACGTCGACGGCAGCGTCGACCGCGCCTCGGCAAGAGCGATCAGCGCCCGCTCCAGCGCGTTGGTCGCCTTGAGACGCGACCAGCGAAGCGTCTTGTTGACCTGGGCGATGGTCTCGTCGAGGGCCTCGCCCACCACGTGCGCGGTGTGATCGTCGAGTGCCTGGGGCGACGTCGGCAAGAGTCCTTGGTCACGCCACTGCTCGACGAGCGTGCCGGCGAACGCGGCGTAGCGGTGGTGCCACGACTCGTCGGGCCGGGACGCGTGAAACCGAATGCGTCGCGGCCCAGGCATCGCGGGCCACGTCGCGGGCGCGGAGAGCTCGTGTCGGCGATCGTCGTAGTGGACGACCACGTCGCCTCGGCTCACCAGCTGCAGCGTGTGGTAGCCGAAGGGCTTGTCGATGTGCGCGGTGCATCTCGGGAACTCATCCGCGTGCAGAAAGACGATCTCAGGGCGAATCACGTGGTCAGATCATGCAAAACACCGGTCATCGTGTCCATTGGCGGTGGCGGATTCGGTGGCAGAATTCCCTGCAATGCCAGCCTTAACCCCAACTGCCGACGCAATGGAGCTCACCGATGCTGAAGTCAACTTCTACAACGATCAAGGATACCTCTATCTCCCTGGCTTCGTGGACCGCAACCACGCAGCCGACCTCCGCGGCGAAGTCCTGCACATCCTGCGGGAAGTGTTCGGCCTCGACGAGGAACGGCTCGCCCACGCAGCAGGCAAAGAGGACGCCTTGCGCCAGACCTTCCAATACCTCCAAGGAAGCATGCTCGACGAGCTGATCAACGGCGAGCGGTCCAAGGCCGTCGCTTCACGCCTGCTCGGCGGTCCGGCCCACGTCTATCTGCCGTTCACTGCCGTCAAAGCCGGTGGCGGCGGTGGGAAGTTCCACCTGCACCAGGACAACCAGTACACGTTCCACGAGCCCGCCTCAGGCAGCCTCAACATCTGGGTCGCCCTGGTCGACATGTCGCCCGAAAACGGGTGCCTGCAGATGAGTCCGCACAGCCACAAGGACGGCCCGATCGAACGCGCTGGCGAAGGCGATTACATCACGCCCGAGCAGGAAGCCCACCGGCTCTTCCCGATGCGCATGTGTGCCGGCGATGCCGTGGCCTTCAGCCGGTTGACGGTCCACGGCAGCGGGCCGAACCACACGGACAAGCCGCGCGTGGCCTACGCGCTTCAATACCACCGCGACGACGTTCAGTACCGCGATCCAGACGACGGCAGCCGGCTGAAGCGGCTGGTCGATGAACCACGCTTTGCCGTCGCACCAGTCGAGGCTCTGAAGCCGGCGGAGAAGTGAGCCGGGCGGCTATCGACGCTTCCGGCCGTTGGTCGCCGGCTTCGCCGATTCCGACAGCCGGGCAGCGGCGTCGGTGAACAGCTCCGCAAGCGCCGAGCGG
>JBCDKH010000203.1 GCA_038746835.1 Planctomycetota bacterium
CTGCTCGGCACCGACAGCCACACCTGCACGGCCGGGGCATTCGGACAGTTCGCGACGGGCGTCGGCAACACCGACGCGGCCTTCGTGCTCGGCACCGGCAAGACGTGGCTCAAGGTGCCGCCGACGATGCGGTTCGACTTCGACGGTGAAATCCCGCCGTACCTGACCGCCAAGGACATGATCCTGGCCGTCATCGGCGAGATCGGCGTCGACGGGGCGACCTACCGCTCGATGTACTTCTCCGGTGACGGCATCGCGTCGCTCACGCTCGAAGACCGCATGACGCTCACCAACATGGCCATCGAGGCCGGTGGCAAGAACGGCGTGTGCGACGTCGACGAGAAGACCCTTCAGTACGTTCGCGCCCGCAGCAATCGCCCCGAGTGGGACGTCGTCACCGAGGACGACGGTGCGGAGTACCACAGCCGTCACGCGTGGAACCTGGGTGTCCTGGAGCCGATGGTCGCCAAGCCGCACTCGCCGGACAACAAGGATCTCGCCCGCAACTGCACGGACGTCAAGCTCGACCGGGCCTACATCGGCTCGTGCACGGGCGGCAAGATCACGGACATGATCTTCGCGGCCAACATTCTCGTCGGGCACGAAGTGAAGATTCCGACCTACGTCGTCCCTGGCAGCACGGAGGTGCACGCCGACATGAAGCGGCTGAACCTGCGCGGCGTGGAGAAGGACACGAACGAGAAGAGCATCGAAGACGTCCTCGCCGACGCCGGCTGCCTGATAGGCCCGTCCGGCTGCGCCGCCTGCCTCGGCGGCCCGAGCGACACGTTCGGTCGACTCAACGAGCCGCTGACGTGCATCAGCACGACCAACCGCAACTTCCCCGGGAGAATGGGCGACAAGAAAGCCGGCGTCTATCTCGCTTCACCGCTGACGGTCGCCGCCAGTGCCCTGACCGGCCGCGTGACCGACCCGCGGGACTACGTCAGCCAGAAGATCGAAACCGGAACGGCGGGCGTGGTCTGACAGTCATGGGTCACGCGTCGACGCCGTCGAGCGTTCCCCAAGCTTGTCGCGTGCGGCGATCGAACGCTTGGACTGTGAAGTCGGCTTGCCCGCGGTCGTAGGCCGCTTGTTGCCACTGTCGAAGCTTGGCTTGGTCAGCCGCGATGGTTCGAAGCTTCGCGGCGAGGTCATCGGCATCGCCGCTGGCGTAGAGCAGACCGGTCGAACCGTCCGCGACGAGTTCTGGCGTGCCGCCCGTTGCCGTCGCGAGCAGCGGAAGGCCATCGACGAGTGACTCGCACACCCAGAGGCTGCACGGTTCCGGATCGAGTCGGCATTGCAGCCCGACGTCGTACTCGCGGTGTCGCTGGCGAAGGTCATCGACGAACCCGCGCAGCGTGATGCTTTTGTCGAGGTGCGGGCCGGCGAGTTGGCGGAGCTCGTCGGCGTAGGCGTGGTCTTCGTCTGAGACCTCGCTGCCGTAGCAGTCGAGTGTGATCTGAACGCCTTCGTCCAGAAGTCGTCGGATCGCTTTGATCGCGATGTGGTGCCCCTTGCTCGGAGTCAGTCTGCCAGCGGTGAGGCAGCGAAGCGGTGGGAGACTCGCCGGCTCTGGCGGGTTCTCGTGCATCGGTTCAGCGGCATTTCGCACCGTTTGCGATGGCACTCCACTGGCAAGCCAGTTCGCAGCGATGAAGTCGCTCGCGGGAAGGAGAAGGTCGGCGCCCCATCGAGCGAGCGCGTGATTCATCTTGATGCCGAGCCCAAAGAGCCGGCTGGCCGTTGTGTTGTTGTTGATCTGCCAGCCGACGCGGAAGCCACGTTTGCGAAGAAAGCCCGCGACGAGCTGGTGCGTCAGTCGCTGGGTCTGGACGAATCGCACGCCACGCTCCTTGAGCATCGGCTCGAGGGTCAGTGCTTCGCGCCGGCTCCGCAGCATTCCGCCCGGCAGCGTCGCAAGCGTCTTCGAAGAAGCGCCGACGGCAGTAAAACCCGTCACCGGCCGCTCGATGACGGGAAAACCGCCGTCTTTCAGGTAATCCAGCAAGGGACCGGTCCCGAAGGCGACATAGGTCGCGTCGGGCCAGACAAGGGTGTAAAGCCGGACGATCGTGCCGATGCCGTACTTCTCGCGGCCATCGACAAACATGGCGACGTGACGCGGATCGAACGTAGTGGCAGCATCCTCTGACATGCGGCGGACGGTAAGCGGCTGCCGAGCGATGGCGCGGCGTGTCAGTTGAGCTCGCCGGCTGGGCGAGTGCGTTCGAAGGCGGTGATGCTGCGGTCGCGCTGCCAGTACGTGTCGTACACTCGGCCGCCATGGGTGGTGAATCGGCCCGGGCCGCCGCTGTAGTGGCCGCCGAAGCCACCGAAACCGCCGAGGATGCGCTGGCGATCATCAATCTCGCTCACGAAGAGCGTGACCGATGGCGAGTCGAAGCCGAGCAGGGCCGTCTCGGCTCGGCCGGCCCGAGCCAGCCTGGCTTCAAGGAAGGTGCGGACCTCGGCTTCCTGCGACACGGACGCGAATTGGACCGGCAACGAATACGCCAACGCTGCCGCGGCAGGGCGTGTCTCTGGTCGCGGCGAGTCTGGTCCGCTGGAGCAGCCAGCAAGGGTCGCCGATGCCAATGCGACGACGACGACAATGCACATTCGCCTCATGGCATCCGAGTGGGGCAACCACGGTGCCGCCGTGACGAAATCGGTGCTGCGGGCCTTGCCGCCAAGTCACTCGTGCGGGTTGTTGCCGCATGACAACATCGCGATGTGGTCGCAGAGCAGAATCAACATCCCCGACACGGTGACGCAGCAGGCAAGAGCGGACGCGAATATGTCGTTTGTAATTGAACCGTTCACGCCGACGCGGAGGCCGGGTAAACCGTTGAAAGCAGACGCCTTAGACGCCCGCCGCACATCGCCGCGACGGGTGTCGACCCATCGGAACTCGCCGATCCAAGCCGCACGGAGCCCCTTCATGCAGACCGTCACGAAGAAGGACTTGATCGAACGCATCGCCGACAAGACCGACGAACGCCGCAGCGTCGTCAAGGATGTCATACAGACGTTTCTCGACGATATCGTCGACGAACTGTCCGAAGGCAATCGACTCGAGTTTCGCGACTTCGGCGTCTTCGAGACGGCCGTCCGCAAGGCACGGCGTGCCCAGAACCCGCGCAAGCGGCAAGCCGTCTGGGTGCCTCAGCGGACAACGGTGAAGTTCAAGCTGGGCCGGCTGCTCAAGCTCAAGCTCGAAGCGCTCGACGAGCAGCGCAACACCGCCGCACAAGGCACGCCCGCGCCGGCCAACCTGCCCGTCGCTGCACTCAAGAGCCAGCAGCAGAAGGCCCGTCCTGTTCCGGTTGCCGTCGGCGGGTAACGAGCGCGGCAGAGACGGCGCGCTCACCGCCCGCGACAGAACGGGTTACAACTTGAAGCCCGAAAGCAAGGCGTTACATTGCCAGGACGCTCGGCACGAGGCCGGCGATGTTCAACCTCTGACACGGGACAGCCAGGATGGCTCTACTTCGAAAAGACGTTCGTGTCGCCTTCATCGCGGCCGGGGCACTCGGGCTCGCGGGCGTTGGTTATGTCGGCGTGCTTCTGTTCTCCGGAGACGACGAAGAAACAGCCGCTGCCGACACGAACGACGCGATGACCGCGTGGGACCCGGTCGTCAACGACGCTCCAATTCAGGGACTTTCTGACGGACCGTCGCTGGAAGATCTTGGCGTTGTCGCTCAGGACGCACCATCGCTGGACACCGGCGATGATGTCTGGGGCGACGAGGTTCTGGTCACGACGACAACCGTTCCGTCCGCTGAACCCGAGTCTGAAGACAGGAACGACGACCTCGCTGCCAAGCTGGCCAACTTCGGCAAGCCGGCGGAGTCAGCCACACCCACGCCGACCGATCGCGCCTTCGACACGGCCGCACGCGAGCACATTCTCGCCGAGGGTGACACGTTCGTCAGCCTGTCGGAGCAGTACTACGGCAGCGACGCTCACTTCGACACGATTCGTCGCGCGAACCCGAGTCTTGATCCTCGGCGACTGAAGATCGGCGACCTGATCGTCATTCCGAGCCTCGACAGTGCCGGCAAGCCGCGCGGCCTTCCGGCGATCAACGCCGATCCCACGACGCACACCGTTCGCCCGGGTGAGACGCTGTCCGACATTGCACGGTCGCGTCTCGGTCGTTCGGCCCTGTGGAATGCCGTGTACGAGCTCAACCGCGACCTGATCGGCGATGATCCGGCCCGATTGAAAGTCGGCATGGTGCTGCGGCTGCCGCAGTAACCAGCAGCAGCAACGTGCGACCAGACGCCGCAGCACGTGCGGCCGGTGTTGAAAACCGTCTGTGCGGCTGATTCGTACCATCTGACCGATGACGGCTGCCGATGCCGGGCCGATGGCCCCCGCGACATCCTCTCCGCCCATCCGTGCGACGACACCAGACGTGTTCGGTTGGTTCGGCTGGGCGTGGAACAAGACGTTCAACAGCGTCCTGTTCGGCATCATCTTGATGGTGCTGCTCGCGCTCTACGTCGCGATCGGCAGCGGCATTCCGGAGGTCCGCGAGGCCTTCGAGATGAACGAGATGCAGTTCTTCAACGCGTGGCCGATGCCGACGTTGGCTGCGCTGCTCGTCGTCAACCTGCTCACCGTCTCGCTCAACCGCATTCCGTTCACGCTGCCACGGATGGGCGTCTGGACGATCCACCTGGGCATCATCGTGCTGATCTTCGGCATGACGGTCTACTTCTCGCAGAAGACCGAAGGCCTCACGCTCGTCCGCACCGGCGAGCAGGTCAACTGGTACTACGACGCCCACGAGCGTGCTCTTTACCTGACCGCTGGCAAGCGAAAGGCCGAGCCGATTCCGCTGCCGGACCTTCCGCGGTTCGATCCGCACGAAGGGGCCGAGTGGTTCGCCGATCGCGGCATGGGTGGTCTTGTGCCGCAGGTCTTCGCTTACGACGAGGCCACGCGCACTGGTCGAAGCACGCCGCTTCACGACTCGCCGTCCATTTCGATGGACGACGGCGAGCCGCTCTACCTCGACCTTGTCGCATTCCACCCGTACGCCGTCGTCGGCAACAGTTACGCCCGTGGCGGCGGTGAGCTGACGGGCATTCGCATGACGCTGCGAGCGTCTGAGACAGGCGACGAGCGATCGCAGTGGCTCGTCGCCGAGCAGTCGGAGCACCTTCGGGAAGATGCTGCCTCGTCCAAGGTCGCCACGCTGAACATTCGGCACCTCCACCGCACGGACGAACTGACCGGCGAACTGCTCGCCTCAGCAGCCCGGGAAGCCCACGAGGTCTCCTGGCGTGTCGGCGGCGAAGACCCTCACACCGGGGGCGTGTCCGGCACAATCACCATCGAGCCGGGCGAACGGGTCGCGCTCGACGACACCGGCTACGAACTGGAGGCCGTCGCCTTCTTGCCGGGCTTCCCACTCTTTGGCAATGGCGAGCCGGTCGACGCCTTCGAGCTGCTCGTCCACCCGCCCGCCGATTCGCCCCACGGCAAGACGTTTCGCCGCTATCTCCTGGACGAGCGACACAGCGAGACCGATTTCGTCCTGGGCGTCGAGGGTGCCGGGCCGAAAGGTCAGCGGCAGGAGACGCTGGTCGACGAGACGATTCACCTCCACTACGACCTCGCCGACGGGCTCGATCTGCTCCCCAAGCCCGGCGAGGACGAGCGACACACACTGCTGACCAAATCAGACCGGGCCGGCTTCTGGCACGTCGTCACCCGCGCCGATCAGCCGACGCGGCTCGAAGACCTTCCTGACGGCAAGCTCGAACTCGCCGTCAACGGCCAGCGGCGTGATCCGGAGTCTGGCATCGTCACGCCGATGACGCTCGATCTGGACCTCGAGCGGGTCGATGAGGTTCGGCATTCGCCTTGGGTGCGCGAGGTGCCCAGCGAGCAGCGCGACCGCGACGCGGCGATGGCCGGGACCTTCCAGGTCGTGACGATCCGTGCCCGCCGCGGCGACTGGGAGCAGACCGTCCACGTGCCTTTCAGTCAGTGGATCGACCAGATGGCCTGGCAGCCGGCCGCATTCGAAGTCCCCGGCATGGCCGAGCCGTTGCGGCTTCAGCTTGGCAACACGCGTAAGGAAATCCCGGCCCGCGTTCGGCTCGATGCGTTCGAGCTCGTTCCTTACGCGGGCGACTTCACCAAAGACTCGGCCATGCGGGACTTCCGCAGCCTGCTCACCGTCGACCCGCGCGGCGGCGAGCCGGGCGGCGTGACC
>JBCDKH010000204.1 GCA_038746835.1 Planctomycetota bacterium
AACTAACAGAAGTTTCACGATCCGGGCAAGGTGCAGCAGCGGGTAGACGCGATGTCGCACGCAGCACCGGAGAGAAAAGGAAAGAGAGGGGGCTTGAGGTAGCTGCGGGGCTACAGCCCGCAGTCTGACGCATGTTGAGCGACCTCCAGACTGCGGGCCTTAGCCCCGCAGCTACCGAACTGCGCTCTTGCGGGTTGCGCGCGTTCGAGTCACGCTCGTCGCCATGCGAAACGCCCTGCTCGCCGTCCTGCTGTCGGCAACCCCCGTCGCCGCGGAGCCGACGCTGGTCGGGTACGCCCGACTCGACGCCCACACCTTCCGCGACGGGCCCACCAGCGGGCAGTTCATCGAGCAGAAGGAGCACAACGGCGTCACGCCGCCCTTCATCGACAAGCAGCCGGTCCAGGGCATCTCGTCGCTCGTCCCGATGCCCGACAAGCCCGGCTCGTTCTGGGCCCTGTCCGACAACGGCTTCGGCGGCAAGGCCAACTCGGCCGACTACGTGCTGTGCGTCTACGAAGTCACACCGAACTTCGACACCGGCGAGGTCGCGTGGAGCGTCGCCTTCGAGCTGAGCGATCCGAACGACGTCATCACTTGGCCGACGGTGGCGGACGGCGAGACGTACCCGAACTCCGAGATCCCCGTCCCGGCCGCCATCCGCGACAGCCGCCTGCTGACGGGGGCCGACTTCGACATCGAGTCGCTCGTCCGCCTGCCCGACGGCACCTTCTGGATCGGCGACGAGTTCGGCCCGTTCCTGCTCCACTTCGACTCCGAGGGCCGGCTGCTGGAACCGCCGGTGGAGCTGCCGGGCGAAGGCATGCACTCGCCGGACCACCCGACGAAGGATCCGGCAGAGGCGAAGATCGGACGGAGCAGTGGGTTTGAGGGAATGGTTCTGGCCCGGGCAGACTGGGTACATCCGATCGCGGTTCTGGAGCGGAGCGTGGACAACGACGGCTACGTCTGGGCCGTGTCCTTTCAGCCAATGCCGAACGGTGAGCACTGGTTTCTCGGTGGACCGACCTACCGCTGGTCAAAGGACGGCTTGGCAATCGGCGGGGCAGAACTCCTCGAGAAGCCGAGCGACGCAACAGCGCTCGGGGTCGAACCTCGTGCGTTCATACTTATCGAGCGCGACGGCGAGCAGGCTCAATCGGCTGCACGCAAGCAGCTCGTTGCCGTCGTGCCGGCAACGCAAGAGCAGGAAGACGCGGTGCTGGACGAGATGCTTGACCTCGACGCACTTGACGCCGACGAGTTCGGGACGATGCGGAGACTCGCGGACGTCACGACGGAGAGTCGTCGACTGCTCGCCGACCTCCTCGACCTCGCTGATCCCGACGACCTCGACGGCGACGGCAGCGACCGCTTCCGCTTCCCGTACCTGACGATCGAGTCCGTCGCCGTGGTCGACGAGCGGACGGTGATCGTCTGCAACGACAACAACTACCCCTTCACCAACGGCCGTCCCGAGCAGGCGGGGCCGGATGCGACGGAGTTCATCCTCATCCGCTTCGACAAACCCCTCGCCGAGCTGGCGAGCGACGCCGAGTGAGCGACGGTCGCTCCTCCGTCATCCCGAGCGCAGCCGAGGGACCTCGGTTGGGCCAACGCGTGAAACGCAAAGAGAACGCGCAGCATGTCACAGACGCCGAAGCGGAAGCTTCGGGTCGACCGTTTCGAACACCCCTGGACCCGAAGCTTCCGCTTCGGCGTTATGAGCCAAACCTGCCTGCTCGTTGCTCCGACATTCTCCCGGGATGACGGTGCTATTCGACAAGCGAGATCGAATGGCTTCCGTCGGACCACGCACCGAGTAGATGCGAGTTCTGCTCCAGCGTCTACCGTTCTCCGATGGACCTCTTTGCCGAACAGCGTCGGCAGAACGCCCGGCAGGCGATGCCGCTGGCGGCGAGGGTGAGGCCGAGGTCGCTCGACGAGTTTCACGGGCAGCGACACCTGCTGGGCGAGGGCATGCTGCTCCGCCGACTCATCGAGGCGGACCGGCTGCAGAGCCTGCTGTTCTACGGCCCGCCGGGCACGGGCAAGACGACGCTCGGCCGGATCATCGCCGACACGACCCACGCCGCCTTCCGCGCCCTCAACGCCGCCGCGGCCAACGTGAAGGAGGTCCGTGCGCTCCTCGACGAGGCCCGTGATCGCCTCGAGACCGAGGGCACCCGCACGCTCCTCTTCCTCGACGAGATCCACCGCTTCAACCGGGCCCAGCAGGACGTGCTGCTCGGCGACGTCGAAGAGGGCATCGTCGTACTCATCGGTGCGACCACCGAAAACCCCTTCTTCAGCGTCAACTCCGCCCTCGTCAGCCGGAGCCAGATCTTCCAGTTCGAACCCCTCGGCGACGACGACATCGCGCAAGCCCTCCGCTCGGCGACCAGCGACGAGCGCGGCTTTCCCGGCAAAGCCATCGACCTTTCGGACGACGCCATCGCCCACTGGACCAAGTCGAGCGAAGGTGACGCCCGCCGAGCCCTCGCCGCATTGGAAGTCGCGGTTCTTACCGAAAAGCCGATCAATGACGCGATCCGCATCGACCTCGCCGTCGCCGAGCAGTCGATCCAGAAGAAAGCCCTCCGCTACGACCGCCAGGGCGACGAGCACTATGACCACGCGTCGGCCTTCATCAAGTCGATGCGGGCAAGCGACCCCGATGCGGCGCTCTATTGGTTGGCGCGCATGCTCGAGGCCGGCGAGGACCCGCGGTTCATAGCTCGCCGTATCGCCATCTTCGCCAGCGAAGACGTCGGCTTGGCCGATCCGCAGGCGATCCAGGTGGCCGACAGTGCGTGGAACCTCGTCGCCAAGCTCGGCCTGCCGGAGGGCAAGCTGACCCTCGCCCACGCGACCCTGCACATGGCGACCGCACCCAAGAGCCGCAGCGCCACGTCTGCCATCGGCCGGGCGATGCGCGACGTCAACGAGAACGCGACACTGCCCGTCCCACGCAAGTATCGCGACGCCCATTACGCCGGCTCCAAACGCCTCGGCCATGGTGCCGCAGCGGACGACGACGAGTACCTCGGCGTGGAGTCGGTCTACTTCGAGCCGGAAAATCGCGAGCCGGCCGAATGAGCCAGCTCGGCCGGCGTCTGGAAGGTGAATGTGGACGCCGATGCCGCCCGACAGCTCGACCAGGCCTATGCCGACCACGCCGGGGCGTGTCGTTCGTTCGCGACGACCTTCGACGCCGACGTCGACGACGCGACGCACGAAGCTTTCGTCAAACTCGCCCGACGCCTGGCCAATGGCGACGGCCTGCCCGACCATCCGCGGGCGTGGCTGCTCGCGGCTGTCCGCTCGGCCGCGTTCGATCAGGCACGAAGTCGACGGCGCAGGCAGCGTCGGGAGGCCTTCGCGATTCCACCGACGTCCGTTCCTGATTCGCCCGATCCCGAGGTGGTCGCCGCGTTGTGGAAGCTCGACGAGCGGCCACGCCAGGCGATCGTCCTGCGGCTCTGGTGCGACGTCGGCTTCGCGGAAGTCGCCGTCCTACTCGGCTGCGCCGCCAGCACCGCCCACGACCTCTACCGCCGCGGCCTCGACGACCTTCGCGACCTGCTCCCCGAGCACGATCCGTCGCGGTGACGTTTGCTTCCGACTTCCGATCTGTCATCCCGAGCGCAGACGAGGGACCTCGACTGGATCGGCGTCCGAAGGCGAGCGAGG
Organism: Planctomycetota bacterium; assembly: GCA_038746835.1. NCBI lineage: Bacteria > Pseudomonadati > Planctomycetota > Planctomycetota bacterium. The sequence continues at coordinate 3,694 of JBCDKH010000204.1, forward strand.
TCCTTCGACTCGCTGCGCTCGCTCAGGATGACGGATTAGGTGTCTCGCAGACGCGCGTGCGTTGAACCCTGCTTTTCATTCGTTCCCCATTGCAATGACATCGCTCGAACAACGACTCGCGGCTGCTCAACGCCCACGTGCCGGGTCGCATGCCGATGCGATCGCCGCCGCGTACGAGGCCGGACGACGTGACGGTGCCGACGCAGCCCGGCGGCCGCTGCGCATCTGGCGATCAGCAGCCGGTGTGGCCACTGCCGCGACGCTCGTGTTGGGCGTCACTCAGATCACGCCCAGCAACCGCCCTTCGCCCGAGCCGACGCCGATCGTCGAACAGCCGCTGCCCGACTTCCCGACGTCCCCACCATCGCCGCCAGCCAAGGACTCGTTGCTGGCCCTTCGCTTCGCCATGGACGAGGAGCCCGACGCGTTCGTCACCGGTCGCCTGCCCGTCACGGACACCGGCTATCGCGGCCCATCCCTCACCGCCGGCGGACGCCGCGCGGGCTGAAATCGACCACTTTTCTCCCACATCCAACCATCATGCTCGCCGCCCTGCTCATCAGTGCCGCCGCCCTCCTTGCGGACGCAGAACCCGCCGAAAACCCGTTCGATCGGACGATCCAGCTTCGCCCCGCGCTGGCGGACGGGGCTAACGCGCCGCACCCGCTCGCCCTGGCGGTGCCGACATACGACCGCGTGCAGGGCGACGCGACGCCGATTTACAGCCAGGCGTTTCTCATGCTCCCGCGGACCTACGGCGACGATCTCGACGAGAGCTTCGCCGACCAGGTCAACACTGCCTTAGAGCAGGAGCCCGGCGACCTGGATCGCGACCTGCATCGAATGATCGCCAAGCGGTACGAATCGTCGCTCGACCTCGCCAGCGTCGCGTCGCGACGATCGCAGGCCGGCATGCACACGACGGTTCGCGAGTTCGGCGTCGCCGCGTTGCTGCCGCAACTCAATCCGGCGCGCGAGGTCGCCAACGCCTTGCGTCTTCGCGCCAATCTCGCCGCCGACGAAGGCCGGTGGGATGACTGGCTGAGCGATGTGACGACGATGATCCGGCTGTCCCAGCAGATCGCCGACCATGACGACGCCGTTCTTGTCGAGGGCCTCGTGGCCGCCGCTATTGGTGGTTTGGCACTCGACACGATTCACAAGGCGGACAGTGTCCCAGATCGGCCGAACCTCTACTGGTCGCTGTTGGCCGTCGACTTCGATCTCGACCTGCTGGCTCTGCTTCAAGCCGAAACGCTCTGGATCGAGGCCTCACTGCCGGAGCTCGCCGATCCCGAGGCCATGACCGCGGATCGATTCGTCTCGCTGCTCGCGCGCGTGAACGAGCTGACCGAGTTCGCCGGCGACGGTGCCGGGCCGCTGGCCCGCATGGCGTCCAACACCGCAACGACGGCCTTCATGCTCGCACAGGCTCGGGCTTGGCTCTTGGAGAACACCGACTTCGTCGAGGCCGACCTCGACGCCATGTCGCCCTTCGAGGTCATCGCGCACTACCTCGGCGAAAGCGTCGATCAGGCTTATGCCGAACTCTTCCGCATCACGCTGATGCCGCTGCCCGAGGCGATCGACGCAGCCGAGGCTTTCGACGAACGCATTCAAGACCCCAGCTACGGCAGCCTGCTCGTCCAAGTGCTCATGCCCTCGGTCACCCGCGCCCGCGTTTCCCTCGTCCGACTCGACCGGGAACGCGACGGGCTGATCGTCATCGAAGCCCTTCGCGATCACGTCGCCCGTTTCGACGAGCTGCCAGACACGCTCGACGCCGTCGAACTCCCGCTGCCCCGCGACCCCGGCACCGGCGAGCCCTTCGGCTACGAACGCCTCGGGGAAAACGAGGCCGTCCTCCGGGCCGAGCACGTCGATGGCTTCCGCGATCGAGACAGCTGGACCTGGAAGCTCGAAGTCGCCGGCGAGTAAGCTCGCACCATGAAGAGCCACCGCAAGACGCTCAGCTTCCGAGTGCCCGAGCGCCGCGGCTTCATCAACATCACGCGCGACGTCGAAGACGCCGTCGCGGAGAGCGGCGTGCAGGAAGGGCTCGTGCTCGTGAACTCGATGCACATCACGTCCAGCGTCTTCATCAACGGCGCCGAGGACGGGTTGCTTCGCGACTACGAGCGGTGGCTCGAATCGCTCGCGCCGTTCAACGCCGGCACGGATCCGAGCACGGGCGGCTACTTCCACAACCGCACCGGCGAAGACAACGCCGACGCGCATCACAAGCGACAGATCATGGGCCGGGAGGTCGTCGTCGCGATCACCGAAGGTCGGCTCGACTTCGGCACGTGGGAGCAGATCTTCTACGGCGAGTTCGATGGCCGCCGTGACAAACGCGTGCTGATCAAGATCATCGGCGAGTAGTCGCAACTAGCCATCAAAAGAGCCGCGTCCCGTGGGACGCGGCTCTTTTCGTTGTCGAAGTGACAGCCGGATCAGCCGCCGACTTCCAGGCGCTGGTAGCCGGTTAGCGTGCCGCCGGCCTTCTTCGCGTAGTCGGCGACGGTGCCCTTGTGCTTGTCG
>JBCDKH010000205.1 GCA_038746835.1 Planctomycetota bacterium
CCCTCGTGCGGCATGAAGTGGGCGCAGTACTCCGCGTTGTGCTCGCTGGACTCAGTCACGGCATAGCCGAGACGCTTGAGCAACTCGTAGCGAACGGCCTCGTAACCGTCACCGATTTTCTCGTCGGCGATCTTGAAGAGCTCGGGGTAAAGGTCGCGGCCGTCGTTGTGCTGGAGCTTCGAGAAGAAGTTCATGTGGTTGATGCCGCTGCACTCGAAGTGCGCGTCATCCGGGTCGACGCCGATGTCCCGCATGCGGGCTGCGAAGGTGCCTTGCACGCTGTGGCACAGCCCGACTGCGTTCACGCCGTTCCGGCCAGTGGCTCGCTCGCCGGTGGTGTGCAGGAGCGACTTCATGTTCATCGACATCGGGTTGCTGTAGTTGAGCAACCAGCAGTCGGGCTTGGCGACGTCCATGATGTCGCGGGCCAGGTCGCGCATGAGCGGGAACGTCCGCAGTGCCCGGAAGAGCCCGCCGGGTCCGGTGGTGTCGGCGATGGTGAAGTTCAGGCCGTACTTGCGTGGGATTTCGAAGTCGACCAGCGTCGAGTTGAACCCGCCGATCTGGACCATGCAGATAACGAAGTCGGCGTCCTTGATCGCCTCGCGGCGGTCCATCGTCTGCTCGATCTTGGCCTTCGTGCCGAGCGCTCTGGCGGCCTTCTCGCTGAGCTTCGCCCCGACGTCGAGGCGATCGGCGTCGATGTCCATGTAGGTGAACGTCGCGTCGTTGAACGGCTCGTACTGGAGCAGGTCGCCGGTGAGGTTGCGGCTGAAGACGACGCTGCCGGCGCCGATCATGGCGATCTTGTAACTCATGGTTCGCGGTGGGTAAGTCGAAGTGAAGTAGGGCTGATGCGCAGATGGTGATGCGCAAGGCCACACATTACATGCCCAATCACACCAAGCCATAGCACGAGCCCGATGCGCGTAGTACGTTTGTGACGTGCCGTCTGGAACGGGATTGGTCGATTTTAACGGAATCGGACACGAAGTCCGTGACGGCCGGTACGGGTTCGACGTCCGCCGACGACGCGATCGCCCGCACGTCGTCCTGCAGCTCACGCTCGACGGGGTCGGCTGGCACGAAGGCGAGACGACGGGGCGAACGCTGCTGCCGTTCGGCCACGTGTTCCTCGAACGGTTTCCCGGCCCGTTTTCGTACGGAACCGAAGGGCAGCACTACGAGCTCATCTTCCTCTCGCTCCGTGGCCCGGTTGCCGAGGCGTTGGCGGACCAAGCGGCCCAGACGTTTGGGCCGTGCTTCGCCGTCGCGGAACCCGCCGGCCTTGCGGCGGATCTGCAGGCGCTCAATCGCGAGGCGCGGACCGGGCCGCTGAAGGGCGATCCGTTCGCGCTGTCGTCGCGGCTCTACGCGATCGTGGCCGGGGCACTTTCCAAGGCCGATGCAGCCCGGCGTGCGGGGGCCGAGGGCGACCCGCTCGTGGGGGACACGCGGCGACTCATCGACCGGCACGCCGGCCGACGTGATTTCAGCGTCGCCGCGTTGGCCGAACGGCTCGGCGTGAGCCGGGAGCACCTGACGCGAACGTTCTCCCGACGTACCGGCACGACGCCCGCCGACGCGATCGCCCAGACGCGTCTGCGCCTGGCAGCATCGTTGCTGCGTTCGACCGATCGATCGCTCGACGACATCGCCCGACGCAGCGGCTTTGCAGGTGCCAACTACCTGTGCCGCCAGTTCCGCAAAAAGGTCGGCGTTACGCCCACCGACTTCCGCCAGCGCCGCTGGCTCGCCGGTCCGTGAGACCCGAAGTCACTGCCGCTCGGCCTGCACTTCGGCGGCTCGTGCGGTGTTCGCCAGCAGCATCGCCACTGTCATCGGCCCCACGCCACCCGGGACGGGCGTGATTCGACCCGCCTTGGCGAGGACGCGGTCGAAGTCGACGTCGCCAACGGTGCTCTTTTTGCCGTCGAAGCTCGTCACGCGATTGATGCCGACGTCGATCACGACGGCACCGTGCTTCACGTGGTCCGGCCCGATCAGGTTCGGTCGGCCGACGGCGACGACGAGGATGTCCGCCCGGCTCGTGTGGGCGACAAGATCACGCGTCTCCTTCTGGCAGATCGTGACCGTCGCCTTCCGCTGCGTCAGGAGCAGGGCCATCGGCTTGCCGGCGATCTCGCTCGCGCCGACGACGACGGCCTCGGCGCCTTCGATCGGCACGTCGGTCGACTCGATCAGCTCGACCGCCGCCCGGGCCGTGCACGGGGCGAGCAGCGTGCGGCCGTAGACGACGCGTCCGATGTTGGCCGGGCTGACGCCCTCGACGTCCTTGTGCAGCGCGATCAGGCTCTGCAGCGGCGTCGGATCGATCCCGCCGGGCAGCGGCAGGTGGACCATCACGCCCGTCACGGTCGGATCGTTGTTCAGGCGGACGATTTCGGTCGCGATTCGGTCGAACGACGCGTCTTCCGGCAGCCGGCGAAGGACGTAGTCGATACCGACGTCGCGACAGCTTTGTGCCTGGCGATCTGCGTAGACAGCCGCGCCGCCCGGGTCGCCGCAGAGGATGGCCGCGAGCTTGACGGGCACGCCGAGCGACGCGACGCGCTCGGCCGTCTGCTGACGACTTTCGGCCGCGAGCCGTCGGCCGTCGATGAGCTTGTCGTCACTGGTCGCCGACGGCTGCATGCGACAGAGCATAAACCCGCTCCCGCAGCCGACGTGCCTCGGCCCTGGGTTCTGCCAGATCGCAGACGAAGTCGACGGCCCGGTGCCGCTTTCGCCACCACAGCGGCAGCTTCCCACGTCGGATCGCCCGAATCCGAGCACCGCCCGGCCACGGGTGACAAGTGATGCGTTCGAACGCGTCCCACGGCTCCGGCTCGACCCATCCGTCGCCCAGGGTCCATTGGGCAATTCCTCGTCGGCCGACCAGCACGACCTCAGCTCCAGCGGCAAACAGATCCGCGTCGGCGAGTCGGCCGCGCTTGGCCGCGTCATCTTCCTGACGCAGGACCCAGCTGATCAGCAACCAGACGACCCACACGCCGATGAAGTAGACGCAGAAGTTGCCGACGTTCGTAGTCGACCAGACGATGAACGCCACTGCAAGCATGGCTAGGAAGATGACCGAACTGAGCTGAATCGCTCGTCGGGTTTCTCGAACAACACGCACCTCGCCGAACAGCCCAGCGGGTTTGGAGAGGAGAGTGCCGGTAAAGCGCGATCCCGGTCTGCCGAAGAGGACGAGGTCGTCGGCCTCGCATCGCCAACCGCATTCGGGTCAAAGCCGAACTTCGCGGCCATCCGGCGTCGCCAGTCGATAGCCGCAGGTCGGGCAGTGCGTCGGGCGATCGATGTCGGTGAAGTTGGCCGGGTGGCGGGCCTCGGGGACCAGATCGCGCACCAACTGTACAAGCCGATGCGTCAGTCCGTAGGGCAGGCGACGAACGCGGCTCGACCGTCGAAGCTGGACAGGCCACGTCCGCGAATCGATCCAGAGAAACCCATCAGAAGTCCTTGCAGCCTCGTCGTAACGCACTGCCGGCCGCTCGGGGTGAGCCCAGCGAACCGGCCAGAGGAAGCCGAAGCGGCTTCGACGACGTGCGCCGATTTCATCGACGTGCAGACCCGATCCGTAGAAAAGCGCTGACCCGGTCCAACAGAGGAACGCGAGGAACGAAAGTGGCAACGCGATGAATGCAAATGTCACCAGCACGAAGATGTTGCCGATGGCAAGCGACAATCCGGAGCCCCACGCGGTTAGCACGAGGCTCACGAGGGCAAGAACGATCGCTGACACTCGCCGTGCCCGACGGGGTTGCGGCTGGCCGTCGATCAGGATGGAGGGCGGGGACGCCGTCGGGTCGTCGCTCACTCGGAGTCGTCGGCTTCGAGCTTCAGGCAGCGGCGGATGCCGCGGGCGAGGCGGGCGAAGCGGAGGCGGAGCCGCACGCGACGCAGCAGGCGATGCGACGGATCGACCCGGAGCCCGTCGGCGACCACCTTGGCAGCGGCGTCGATCTCGCGGAGTTCGAGCAGGGCCAGGGCGAGATTGTTCGCGGCGACGAGGTTCGTCGGATCCAGGCGAAGGGCACGCCGGCTCGCGATGACGCCGGCCATCGTGTTGCCGTGCCAGCACTCAGCCACGCCGAGGTTCTGCCAGGCACGAGCGTCGCTCGGTGCGATCGCGACGAGCCGCTTCAGACAGGCCACGGCACGCGACGTGTCCGCGACGTCCAGCAGCATGTCGGCAAGCTCTTCCAGTGTTCCCACGTCGTCGGGCCGACGCATCATCTCCGCACGGCAATGGCGACGGACGGCCACAGGATCATCCTGGCGAATCGCGAGGCGTGCGAGCATCAGATGGCCACGCGAAAACGACGGGCTCAGCTCGACCACACGCCTGAGCGCAACGCTCGCCTCGTCGTATCGCCCGACAGCCAGGTAGCGACGACCCGCAAGGAAGTGGCCACGCGGATCGTCGGGCTCGAGTCGGACAGCCCGGGTGATTCGATCGCGTGCCGCGTCGTAGCGGCGAGCGTCGACCAGAAGCGACGCGAGCCCGAGCAACGCCTCGAAGTGCTGGGCGTCGCGGGCGAGGACCTGCAGATAGATGCGACGGGCGTCGTCGGTCTGGCCGAGCGAGGCGTGGGCTTCGGCGGTGCGGACGAGTGCCTGGGTGGCGAGTCCGGTGTCGACGCCGTTGACGGTGAGTTCGCCGACCTTCTTCCAGCACCAGAGGGCGCGTGAGGTCAGGCCTCGGGCGTGCAGACTTCGGCCGACGTGGTAGTACGAGGCGGGGCGATCGTCACGCAGTTGGACGGCCCGGTAAAACAGCTCCTCGGCCTTCTCATGCGCGCCAAGCTCGGCCTGAGCCTCCAGCTGGCGGACGAGCGCGAGGTCATCCGTCGGATCGAGCTCGGAAGCCTTCTCAAAAGCCGTCAGAGCGTCGGCCCATTGGCGGAGGGCGGTGCGGGCCTCACCGTGCGAGAACGCGTAAGCCGGCTCGGTCGGCTCGACTTCGGCAGCACGGGCGAACGCGTTAGCGGACTCGTCAAGCCGGCCCAGGAGCCCGAGACAACGTCCGAGTTCGTAGTGATGGATCGCGTGGTGCGGCTCCATCTCGGCGGCGGCACGCAGCTCTTCCAAGGCTTCGACAGGACGCCTACGACGGAGCAGGCGACGTGCCCGCTCCACCCGGTACCCAGCATCTTGCCATGGATTGCTGCTCATAGGCTCAGGGCGCTCCTTCACGTCCGAATCCCGTCGGCAGCCGCTGCCGAGGGATGCATCGCCACATCGTGTGGCGTTAGCCGATACAGAAAAATAGTCGCACCTGGCCGCGCACGCAACGTTGATGCCGCGACGAAATCCGAAGGCCGCTACAGTGCTCCGGGGACGCTGTGAGCTCCTTCGACGCCACGGGCCTGCCGACCCGCGGACGCTCGTCGCTGCCCCGTCCACCGACGAACCGACCTTTTCCCTGACTTCGCGGACAACACTTTGCTCCGGAGCGTCGCGATCATCTCGGCTACCACGGCCGCGATGGTCATTGCGGTGCCGGTCCTCATTCACGCCCAGGAGCCGACGCCCGAAGTTCCGGCCGAGCCGCCGGCCAAGCTGCCCGACACCATCGCAGAGGCCATCGACGCCCTGGCCGATGCTGAGGACGCGGATCGGCGTTCGCTGGTGCGTCGCCTGACCCGGGCCGATGACGCGGCCGACATTGAGCTCGTCACGCAGTGGCTGCTGGCGGCGGCCAGCCCGAACGATCTGGTGGCGTGGCTGACACAGCTGAATCAGCAGTCGCTGCTCCGTTCGGCGTGGGTGCCGACGCTGGAGCGGCTGCTGCTGAACACGCCAAGACCCGGCCACACGACGACGACGCTCGTCCGTCGACTCTCGGCCGCGGGTCTTGCGACCATCGACACGCCCGAGGCCGACGCGGTGCTCGCCCTGGCCGCGGGTCCGGATCAGCCGACGGAGCTTCAGCTTGCCGCCGCTCACGGTCTGGCACGATCACCGCGTCCGGCAACCCTGGCGGCGCTGGGGCCGATGTTGGACGAGCCGTACGAGCCCGAGGCGCGGCGGGCGGCCGCGGGTGCGTTGGCGGTGTTGCTCGGGCCGTCGAGTGCCGAGCCGTCGGACCTGGCGCGTTGGCAGCGTTGGTACGACCGCTACACGACCGATACCGACTTCGCCGCCGCCGCGAACGCCGCCGTCGAGGCCAACACCGCAGCACGCGCCCGTC
>JBCDKH010000206.1 GCA_038746835.1 Planctomycetota bacterium
CTGATCTGGCCGGCCTGACGTGCGACGTTGGATTGGCATTAGCTGCCGGATTTCGGGCGAAACCTGACCGTCAACCCACAGCACCGCGACCTTGTCGTTGCCGAAGGCGACGCACACTCGCCCAGCGGGATCGGTCCAGACGAGCCGGACGTCGCGGATCGGCAGCAGGTCTTCGTGCACCTTGGTCTCAGGCTTTTCGCTTTCGATCGTGATCTGCAGCACCGTGCCGTTGCCCGGGAACGCGTAGAGCTTGCCGTCTGGTCCGGCGTGGAGGACGACGGGCTCCGCGGTGCCCGGTGCCGCGTCGACCTGAGCGATTGGCGTGCCGTCACGCAGGAGCGAGCGGTCGATCAGCTGATAGGTCGCGCCGCCCAACTCGGCCTCGACGGGTGGCGTGTCGGCGGATCGCTCGACGCGCGTGTCGTCCGCCAGCGACTCCCAGCCGAACTCCGCAAGACGCCACGCGCCGCCGAGCTGCATCGTGGGCCAGCCCTCCGGTCCGCGACCAGCCATGCCGGGCACTTGCAGCGGGCCGGCGGTGCCGGTTTCGAGCACCCACGACGCGATCGACGTTGACGCCGCAGGCAGGCGCGTGTCGACCAGCAACTTGCCCGGCGACTCGCCTGCAAAAAGCCATCGCCCGCGACTGTCCCGTGCGATCGGCGTTGGCCAGTCGGTGGCGAGATCGTCTGGCAGCAGGCGTCGGAAGTGGTTGACGCCCCACGACTCGGGACCGTCGTCGCCGACGACGACAATGTCTCCGCCGATGCCGACGAGTGTGTCGCCGACGTCGAGTCGGTCGACCAGCGCTCGGTCCAGCAGGCGAATCCGCGAGCCAGGCCGAACAAGCAGGTGGGCCGGCTGTTTGACAACGCCGATGCCGGCTGCCTCCTCATACTCGACGCCGCCCTCGAAGTGCATGACGACGCCGAACCCGGGCAGCCGCGTGACGATCGAAGCCTTGCCCGGCAGTGGCAGAAATCCGCCGAGCGTCGGCTGATCGCCGTAGCCGAGCAGCGTGTCGATCGCCCGCTGTGCCAGCGGCCTGGCGTCGTCGTAGAGCACCACCAGCGGCTCACGCGCCGCAGGACCGAGCTGGGCGAGTCGGGCGAAGGCGGCGTCGCGTCGATCGGGATCGAAGTTGCCGAGCTCGCCGACGAGCATCGCGATCTCGTTCGCATCGACCGACTTGGGCGAGAGCGACAGCAGCGCGAGCGTGCCGTCGGGCATGACCTGCAGCACCGAGCCGTCGACGTACGGCACGAAGTGCAACGCGTCGGCCGACCAGTCGTCGCCGGCCGATTGCCAGGTGCCGTCTTTGAACAGCTGCACCGAATCGGCCGTGCCCGACCAGGCGATGATCGCATCACCCGCAGGCATGAGCCGCCAATCGTCGGCCGGCGTGGGAGGCGTGGCGAGCACCTCGATCGTCCCGTCTGGGTCCGGACGTTGGTCGATCGGCAGTCCGCCGTAGCGGCGTTCGTATCGCTTGGGATCGTCCGGCACATCGACCAGCCGCAGCAACGCCACGCCGTCTTCGGTCGGAACGGCCAGGGCGTCTTTCCATCCGATCGCATCGTCCCAGCGTGCAGCGGAGAGCTCGGCTTCGGCGGCGCCTGTCGCGTGGTGCCACGTGACGCGACCGTTGTTTGCGGTCAGAACTTCGAGGAATCGATCCTCGCCGCGGAAGGCGACGCGTGTCGTGCGGGCCCGTTGATCGGTGACGAACTCGCTCTCGCGCCAAGCCTCTGGATCGCGGGCAACGTCGTCGATCGGCTGGCCGTTTGGGTGCGAGAGCCAGAGCACGCCGCGGCTGTCGACGAGGTGAGGCGACGTCAGCACGACGGCCGCAGCGTCGGTCGTCGGCAGCGGCACGTCCGCCGGCCGTGTCGTCGGTAAGTCCGGCTCGGCTTCCAGCAGCAAGTCGTGGTAGACGACAATCGGTGTCGGCTCGACTTCTGCGGGACGCGTCGCCGGCTGGGTCGTGGGCGCTTCGGGCTCTGTCGGTTCGATGACAACCGGTTTCGGATCTCGATCGCAACCGACCACGAGCATCACGCTGAGCACCGACGTCGATAGCGTGATGCGAAGGCTCGTCCGTGGAGAAACAAGTGAAGCCACAAGCTGAGCGAAGCGATGCTTCGGAGCGCTTGTTCGTTCCGAGGCATCGCTTCGCTCAGCCTCCGGCTTCAGGTCGGGCACAAAGACGACCGAGACCCGCGTCCGTCGGTGCGAGACGCGATCGTCTGGGTCGGCGCGTGGAACGACGGTGCTCACGACCAACAGAATAACGCAACGCCGCTCGGTGGGGTGGGTCGAGCGACGTTGCGTCTTGAGGAGGTTTCGTTTGGGCTCAGCCCCGCGGGCCGCGGCCTCGGCCCGGGCCGAAGGGCAGCTCGATGCCGCGTTCCTTGGCTCGCTGCATCAGGGCGGCGGCGAACTCGGCACGCTTGGCCTGCTGAACGCTGTTGCCCTCACCGCCACCGCGGCCACGGCGGGCTCCGTCGCCTCGACCGTCACGCTCGCCGCGATTGCCACGCTCGGCGTCGGGCCGGTCGCCTCGGTCTGTGTTGGGTCCGTCGCCACCCTCGGGACGACCGCGACGACGCTCCGGTGCCGGCTCACCCGCGGCCTCGCGGCGTGCCCGCTCGGCCTCACGCTCGGCCATCCGCTTCATGATCTCGTCGAGCGTCTCGTCAAGGTACGCGTCGCGCTCTTCCAGCGGCGTGTCGAAGAAGCCGTCGACGCGATCCTGCATCCGCTGGCGCATCTCGGCACGACGCACCACACGCTCCGACTCAGGATCGAGCTCGGCCTTCTCCTCGTCGCTCAAGCTGGCGAGACGGTCGATGCGCTCCTGGCGAGCCTCGGGATCCATCTCCCGGCCTTGCTCGCGAAGCTCCTTGGCAATCTCGTTCGGATCGGCCTCGGCGACCTTCGTCGGCTGCCCGAGGAACGCGTATGCGACGCCCGCGGAAACGAGCAGGGCCAGTGCGGCAAGCGTGATGCCGCGGCGGCGGTTGCTCGATTCGTGCGACGGTGTGTTCTGTGGTTGGCTCATGTCAGGCTCCGTGTGAGGAGGTTGGGTTCAGTCATCATCGCGCCAGGGGCCGGCGCTGGAGTCGTGGAAAAGGAACTGTCGATCGCCGTCGCCCAGGCCCGGATGGAACCCGGCGTGATCGCGGAAGATCCAAAGCCGGAACGGCCTGCCGCGGTCCTCGGCCCGCTGACGGGCGTCGTTCACGACGTCGATCCACTTGTCGTTCTCGCGAAAGGCGTTGATGAACGGGTTGTAGTCGTAGCTGGTGCCATAGCCGTCGGCATACGAGACCAGGCCGTTGGCGTTGAAGTAGTCGCGGACGGCGTCGTCGTCGGACTGCTGGATGCCGATGGTTGTGTCGTTCGGGCAGAGCCAGACGCGCGAGTCCTCGTCCACCTCACGGCTCAATGTCTCGGTGATCGGCGGAAACGCGTTCAACGGCCCGCCGGCATAGGCGACCGGGTGCGGGTTGTATGCCGGATTCGTGAACGGCACCGGATTGGCCCGCGGCACTCTGGCGTCGGACGATTCCAGATACAGCTGGAAGACGTTCCCCAGCTCTCGCAGGTTGGAGAGGCACACAGTCCGATTCGCCGACGCACGGGCCTTACCAAGGACCGGCAGCAGGATCCCGATCAGCAAGGCGATGATGCCGATGACGACCAGCAGCTCGACGAGGGTGAAGGCGGAACGACGCACGCCCTCACAACGCCGCAGAGCAGCAGGCTATTCCGCCTCGTCTTCGGATTGATTTTCGATCAGATGCGTCTCCCAGAGTCCCAGACCCAAGCCGGCGAGATACTGATCGTCGTGCACGCCGACGTCCGCCAGGACCGCCTCGACCCGCTCGAGATCGACGGACTCGGCGTAGCCGGCCTGGAAGGCGAACACATCGATGGAGTCGTCTGCGTCCTCGAAGTGCGTCGCCGCTTCCTTCAGGCGTCGCTCGAATGCCTCCTCGTCGCCCGCGAGGAGGTCGAGCCGGGCCCGGTGAAGGAGGAGCATGCCGACCGAGTCGTCGCTTTGGTCCTCGAGGATCGCCAGGAACTGATCCACTGACGCGGCGTCGCCGGCGAGGCTGTAAAACCAGCCGATCGGTTCCAGGTCGAACGATGCTCCACCAGTCATCACCGCGTGGGCTTTGGCTTGTCCGATGTAGTCGTCTGCACGCTCCCGCTCGCCCCGGAGCAGAAGGAGCTGCGCCGCGAAGCTGTACTCGAACGCTGCCATATCCCGTTCGGGCTTGGCGGTGTCGTCGCCCAGAACGATGCGATACGCGACGTCAGAGACGATGGCATCCGGGTCCTGCACGGTCGTCAGACGGTCCAGAAGCTCCTCGGCCTGCTCGTTGTCACCCAGAGTGATCGCCGCGATGAGCGCGTTGTCGAGCAGGGTCGCCTCGTCGACGTCCTCGCGAGCCGCCTCGGGCATCGCGGCGAGCAACGCAAAGGCGTCGTCGATCCGACCCGCTTCGGCCAGGGCTTTGCTCCGGAGGACGCTGGTCGCTGGGAGCATCTCTGCGATCCGCACGGCACCTTCCTCATCGCCGATGGCCGCACGAATCGAGGCGGCGACGTAGAGAAAATCGTCTCGCTGCTCGTGATCGGCCGCGGCGAGTTCTGTCTTGGCCGCAAGCTCACCGGCGGCCTCCAGATAAGCGGTGGCGTTGGCGACGGCAGGGGCGAGGAACGCAACGAAAAGGGCGGCAAGACGAATCACGCCTGCCGAGGATCGTCGGCAGGCGACGTCGCGTCAATCTTCATGAAGGCACCTGTCGTGTGATAAACTGTGCGCCCATGACGCTTGCTCCTGACCAGGCCGATCACCTCACCGCCCGCCACGACGTCCTCGCCGAGGCGGACCCGGACGTCGCCCGACTCATCGAGCGGGAGGGCGAGCGGCAGCACGACACGCTGGAGATGATCGCCAGCGAGAATCACGTCAGCTCCGCCGTCCGCGCCGCCGCCGGAAGCGTGCTGACGAACAAGTACGCGGAGGGCTACCCGGCAGCCCGGTACTACAACGGCTGCGGCATCTACGACGAGGTCGAGCAGCTCTGCATCGACCGCGCCTGCCGGCTCTTCGGCTGCGAGCACGCCAACGTCCAGCCGCACTCGGGCGCGAACGCCAACCTCGGCGTCATGCTGGGCCTGTTCAAGCCCGGCGACACGTTCATGAGCATCAACCTCGCCAGTGGCGGGCACCTGAGCCACGGCATGAAGCTCAACGTGTCGGCCAAGATGTTCAACCCCGTCCACTACGAGCTCGACGCCGACGAACGCATCGACTTCGACGACGTGCTGGCCAAGGCAAAGGAGCACAAGCCGACGTTCATCATGTGCGGCTACTCGGCCTACCCGCGGACGATCGACTTCGCCAAATTCCGCGACATCGCCGACGAGGTCGGGGCGGTGCTTTGGGCGGACATCGCGCACATCGCGGGGCTCGTCGCCGGCGGGGCTCATCCGTCGCCGTTCCCGCACTGCGATGTCGTGACGACCACGACGCACAAGACCCTCCGCGGCCCGCGTGGCGGGCTGATCCTGTGCAACGATGACGAGATCCTGAAGAAGGTCAACCGCGGCATCTTCCCAGGCAGCCAGGGCGGGCCGCTCATGCACATCGTCGCCGCCAAGGCTGTTGCCTTCGGCGAGGCGCTTGAGCCGAGCTTCAAGGACTACGCCGCCCAGGTCGTCACCAACGCCAAGACGCTGGCCGAGGCCTTGCAATCCAAGGGCTATCGACTCGTCGGCGGCGGGACGGACACGCACCTCGTGCTCGTCGACCTGCGCGACAAGGACGCCGAGTTGACCGGCCGTGACGCCGCCGACGCGCTGGAAGCGGCCGGCATCATCGCCAACATGAACGGCGTGCCGAACGACTCGCGTCCACCACGCCTCACCAGCGGCGTCCGCCTCGGCACCGCCGCTTTAACGACCCGCGGCCTTGTCGAAGACGACATCCACCACGTCGCCAACTTCATCGACCGCGCCTTCGCCGCCGTCGGCGACGACGCGACGCTCGCGAGCCTCCGGTCCGAAGTCTCAGCATTCGCGGGCCGGTTTCCGATGCCGAGC
>JBCDKH010000207.1 GCA_038746835.1 Planctomycetota bacterium
CCGACGGGGCAGTTGATGAGTTCCCACCCGCCGCCGTCGGCGTGGAGTTCGCTGAAGAGCAGGCCTTTGCCGGTCTCTTCGGTGCGACGCAGGACCGCGGCGCCGGCACCGTCGCCCCAGAGGATGCAGCTGGTGCGGTCGGTGTAGTCGGTGATGCTGCTGAGCTTGTCGGCGCCGATGAGCAGGATGTTGTTGTACCGGCCGCTTTCGATGAGGGCGGACGAGAACTGCAGGCCGTAGACGAAGCCGCTGCAGGCAGCGTTCAGGTCCACGGCGGGCGTCTGGTCGAGGCCGAGCGAGTGGGCGACGAAGCACGCACAGGCCGGCGTCATCATGTCGGGCGTGATCGTGGCGACGACGATCAGGTCCAGGTCCTTGGCCTCGAGCTTGGCGGCCTTGAGCGCGCGGGTCGCGGCCCGGCTGGCGATGGCACTGGTCGGCTCGTCGGCCGCGGCGATGCGGCGCTCGCGAATGCCGGTCCGCTGGACGATCCACTCGTCCGAGGTGTCGACCATCTCGGCCAGGTCGTCGTTGGTCAGCCGGCGTTCGGGTGTGTAGCTGCCGGTCCCTGCGATGGCGGCACGAATCGGGGAGTGATTCGTTTCGTCAGCAATCGATGCCATGGGTCACGTTACGCCCTGCCGGAATCTCCCGAGCGGAGTTGTTCGACGAAGGCGGCATGTTCCGCGGTCGCACAGCCGGCCTCGACCGCGGCGGCGAGCTTGGGCAAGTCGCCAGCGAGTAGTGCCTTGCCGTCCAGCCAGAGGCCGGGAAAGACGCGGCTCTTGAAGAGGCCGTCTTCTGGTTCCAGAAGTTCGAATCGGCCGTTCGTGAGGACGTGGTAGCGGACTTGCGGCGTCTCCTCCTCGGTCAGGACGACGACGTATTCGCGAACGTTGTTCCGCTGGTACGCGTGGAGCTTGGCGTTGAGGTCGATGCTGGCGGTGGAGGCGGCGACTTCGCCGACGAGTTCGGGGGCGTTGGCGACGTAGTCCTTCGTGCCACGGACGACTGTGCGTGTCTGACCACCGGCCGACTCCGGAATGCCGAGGAGCACGTCGGGCTGCGGTTCATTCTCGTTGTCGGCGAAGATGGTGCCATCGACGCCGCGCATCAGGCTCGGCGTTCGCATGCAGTACTGAGCGAGCCAGACGTACAGATCCCCGTGTGGCTTCGAATGCTTGTTGAGACTGACGGGTGATGGCATGCCGTTCCCCTGAAGATAGACGACGCCTTCGATCAGCTCCGCACGTGTGCCCTCACCCATCGCCTCGTAGCGACGGTGGAACTCCTCACGCGTCAGGTGATCGCCGTTGCGCAACGGCGGGATGACATCAGGCCGGTGCCGTTTGACCGGCGGTGCGATCGTCTCGGTCATGGCGACATCATACAGCGCCGCCGCCGCCGAAACTCAGGCGGTGAAGCTCGACTTACGCGGTGGGGCTCTGGGCGATGTGGTTGACGATCCGGGCGTTCACTTCGCTCTCGACGAGCCGCTTGGAGGCCCGGATGGCGTTGTGAATCGTGCGGGCGTCGCTGGCACCGTGGGCGATGAGCGTGTAGCCGTTGACGCCCAGCAGCGGCGCGCCGCCGTACTCCTGCCAGTCGTGGCGACGTTTGATCTTGCCCATGATCTGCTTGAAGGGCGCGACCAGTTCCGGGGCGTTCTCACCGAGCTCGAAGAACACGGTGCGGAAGAGCCCGTCGAACAGGCCCTCGAAGCTCTTGAGCATCACGTTGCCGACGAAGCCGTCGCAGACGACGACGTCGGCCACGCCGTTGAAAAAGTCTCGGCCTTCGACGTTGCCGACGAAGTTGATTTGCCCTTCGCCTCGCAGGAGCTTGTTGGCCTCTTTCGTGACGTCGTTGCCCTTGGCCTCTTCCTCGCCGACGGAGATCAGGCCGACACGCGGCAGCTCGACGCCGCAGACCGCCCGGCTGTAGGCGGCGGCCATGATGGCGTAGTGGAGCAGGTGATGCGGCTGCGGGTCGACGTTGGCTCCGGCGTCACACATGACGACCGGGCCGTGGAAGGTCGGGATGACGACCGCGATGCCGGGCCTCGCGACGCCCTTGAGCGTCCGCATGCGAAGCTGGCTCGCTGCGACGCACGCGCCGGTGTTGCCGGCTGACAGAAAGACGTCGGCCTTGCCGTCGGCAACGAGTCTGGCGGCAACGGCGATGGAGCTGTTGCGTTTGCCGCGGATCGCCTCGACGGGCGACTCGTCCATCGCGATGACCTCGGTCGTCGGCACGATCTCGAGCCGGGCGTCATCGATGCCCGCTGCTTTGATGCCGGCCTCGATCGTCGCTTCGTCGCCGACGAGGATGAGTTTGTCCTGTTCGCCCAGTTCCGGCAGGCTGGCGAAGCAGCCGGCGAGGATGCAATCCGGTGCATGGTCACCGCCCATGACGTCGACGGCGGCGGTCATGCCGGCAACGCTCTGGTCAGTAGCATCGGCCATGATGATGGGTGTCAGCCGAGTGACCGGCCGACGAGGGAACTAGTCGCCGGCCGGGACATCGGCGTTGTCGCCGATCTTCAGGGCAAGCTTCGGGTTGACGTAGCCGCACGAGCCGCACGCGACGTGGGGCAGCTTGGCACTGCCGCAGGAGTTGCAGCGCACGTAGTGCGGAGCCTTCAGCGCGTGGTGGCTGCGTCGGCTGCGCTTGCGGCTCTTACTCGTGCGTTGTGCGGGCAGCATGGGTCGTCGTCCTTCGAAAACTCCGGCCCGAGGCCGGCGGCGACGGTAGGCACGCCCGCCATGCAGCGTCAACCGGGACGCGTTGCCGGACTGGCCGGGACGGTCGTCGGCAGCGTGGTCGGCTCCGGCTCGTCGACCTCGAACAGCAGGATCAGCACTGACGTCTCCTCGCCGGCCGTCTCGTCGAGCTCCGAGGCACGCCGGAGCGACAGATTCACGACGGCCGGTGGCATTTCGGCCTCTGGAAGCTTCTCGATGACCTCGCGCTGCAGCTCGCCGGGCGTTCGATCGAGCGCCGACATCACGCCCAGGTCGCCGAGCGAGACGAGTCCGTCCGGTCGAACCACACCTTCGATGCGGCGGCCGTCCTCGAAGTCCACGCGAACGGCATCGTCGAGGCGGAACGGGTTGCGATCGACCCGCAGGAACTCGATCGCCGCCGGCGTGCGACCGCCGGGAACGTCGGCCTTGAACGATGTCGAAACCGTGAAGTCGAGCCCGACCAAATACTCCTCGGCGAGTGCGAGCGAGACTTGTTTCTGCAGGTCGCGCGGTGCTTCGCCCAGAATGTCAATCCGGCCGAGCCCAAGCTGCGAGAAGTCGCCGAAACCGTCCGCGTCGACGGGGATCTCGATCCGGCCACGACCGGCGGTCATCAGGGCTTCGACGTCGTCTGGCAGGTCGACGGGCAGGTCGCGATCAGGGTTTGATCGGCGAAAGTAGAAGTTCAGCCGATCGTTCGGGAAGATGCGTCGAGCCGCGTCGGCTAGGGCTTTCTCCTCGTCGGTTGGTTCCGCGGGACGCAGGTCCGTCCCACCTGCCTCGCCGCGACGAACCTGCGCGCGAACGCCGAGGCCGTCGGGCTCGAACGTCTTCTGGTAGACGGCAACGGACGGCGTTCGGTTGGACGTCGACGCTCGCAGAACGGCCGAAACATCGCGACGCGACATCGGCCTGGGCAGCTCGAACACGCGGACGGGGCCTTCCATCGCCAGAGCCGCAACGCCGGCGCGCTCAAGACGGCGTGCGATTTGGTCATCGACAGCCAGGCGTTCGCCAAGCGGGCCCAGACGCGTCGCCTGGAACTCGAGTGCCTCGGCAGCAAGGTGACCGGCGACACGGCGGGCAGCGGCATCAGCCTCGGGTGTCGCGGCCGCAATCAACACGGCCTCGTCCGGAACCATCGGTACGCTCGCGACAGGCGGTATGACGCCAGGATCGACAGATTCGCCCGGAGCGATGACGCCAGCCGGATCGCCCCGCGCGACCGTGGGCGGCTCGGGCATTGGCTCCGGCGTCGGATCGGGCTCACGCTGTTCAACCGGCGGATCGACGTCGGTGTCCGGGTCCTCCTCGATCGTCACTTCTGGCGGTGGCGAGACGTTCAGACCGCCGTCGCTAGTGTACATCTCGCGTGCCTGTCGAGGCGGGCTCGTGTCGCCGGGCAGCAGCACGTAAGCCGTCATCGCCAGCGTGACTGCGATGATCAGCGTCGCCGCAATCGCCAGCAGGCCCGGCGTGAAGAGTCGGCGGACGCCCGTCGCACCGGCCTCGGCAAAGAGGGCCTCGCGTTCCAGCCGAGCCACCGTCGGATCGGCCAGTTGTTGCTGACCGGGCGGCGGAGCGACCGTCGGCAGGTCGCCCAGCCACGACTTGGCCTGCCGCATCTCGTCGACCATCTTCGCGTAGCGCGGCGAGCCGGCGAGCATCTGCTCGATCTCACCACGTGCGGCCGGGTCCAGAACCCCGTCCACGTAAGCGGCAAGATCGGCTTCGATACGCTCGTCGGTCATGAAGGTGTCAGTCGGTGCGGTGGGCTGTGGGTGGATCGGTGTGAAGTGGGCGTCGGTTCAGGCCTGCCCGCGTCGTCGGCGGGTTTCGAAGTGGTCCTGCAGCAACTCTCGCAGGGCAACACGTGCCCGGAACAGCTTGCTCTTGAGCGTGCCGAGCGGGACTTCGAGGATCTGAGACATCTGGTCGTAGTCGAAACCCTCGAGATCACGCATCACCAAAAGGGCTCGCGTCTCCGCGTCGAGGCGATTCATCGCGGCGACGACGGCCCGGTGGTCCTCGCTCTGCTCTGTCGCCTCGGCAGGATCGCTTGCAAAGCCGGTGCGCCACCCGGTTCCGTCGCCCGTCATGCCGCTGAGCGTCGGATCGGCCGCGGCTTCCTTGACGATCGTCCGGCGACGCCTGCCCCGACGGATGTGGGTCATGGAGGCGTTGACGGCGATTCGGAAGAGCCAGGCGTACGGCCCGGACTCACCGCGGTGGTCTTGAACTTTTTCGAAGGCTTTGGCGAAGGTCTCCTGGGTGAGGTCTGCGGCGTCGTCGTGGTTGGAGACGAGGCGATAGACGGCATTGAAGATGCGGTCGTAGTAGATGCGGACGACGGTGGCGAACGCCTGACGGTCGCCCTGACGTGCTCGCAGGAACGCCTCACGCCCTTCCTGATCCAGCGCGTCGGCAGTGGCCGAGGTTGTCGGACCGGCAGGCGTGGTTGGCACGTTCCTCGCTCCCAGTGACGCACAAGGCCGCAGGGGGTTCCGTGACGACTCACGTTTCCTCCACTGCTGGCCGATCTGACATTATCAACCCGACCCGCGACATCCATCCGCTTCGACGCAGGGCCGATGCAATCTGAGACTTACCGCCCATCGGCCCTTGAGACGACGCGTCGCATGTTCCTGAAACCGGCTTTCAACGACATCCGCGACCGATCGGCCGTAGCTTCAGGCACCCCCGGCAGTCCGCCGGCTCGCCCGAGTGGTCGCACGATGCCTCGCAACGTCCTGTCCCAAGACGACTTGAGCGACGTCCGCCGGATCGCCGCGCGATGTCTGGGTCGGCTGGCGTCGGTGGAGCCGATTCCGAGTCAGCAGAATATCGTCTGTCGCTTGCGCATGGCCGACGGAGCCCGGCGGATCATCAAAATGGCCCCGAAGCGACGCTCCCGCAGTCGCCGTACGGCCCGGTCTGACGAGTCCGTCGCCCGCGAGCCCGACGCGTATCGCCGCTTGGCCGCCGCCGGTCTGCCGGCTCCGCGGATCCACTGCGGCGAATCGGCTGGCGGACACTTCGGCCGAGCCTGGTTCGTCTGCGATGACCTTGGCCGGCGTACCGCAGCCGACAGTTCGGGCTTGAGCCCCACAAGCCGACGCCGCCTCTACGGCCAGATGGGTCGGCTGCTGGCGAAGATCCACGCAACACCGGTCGAGGGTGAATCGACCCCGTTGACGCCGCTGGTCTCGTGGCAGCGAGACCAGATTCGGCGTGGGCTGGCTGGCGACCTGTATCGCGACGACGCCCTTTCCGCGGCACTCGAATCGCTCGACCACGACACGCCCGTCGGCCGACTCGGCTTCTGCCACGGCG
>JBCDKH010000208.1 GCA_038746835.1 Planctomycetota bacterium
ATCGTCGATCTTCCCGACGCCTCCACTGGCAAGCACGGGCAACTCGGTCGCGCAGGCAAGCTGTTGCGTGCCGTCGGCATCCGTCCCGGTCATCATGCCGTCGCGGGCGACATCGGTGTACAGCAGCGCCGCCAGCGGCAAGGCTGACACGTCCGCGGCCAGGTCGAGCACCGCCACGTCCGTCGTCTCCTGCCAACCGCCCACCGCCACGCGGCCGCCTTTGGCATCGACGGCCAGAACCACCCGCCCGGCGATGTCGTCGTCACTGAGGATCGACTCCAACCACGCGCGATCGCGAACGCCGCGCGTCCCGACGACGACGCGATCACAGCCTGCGTCCAACAGGCGTCGCACGTCGTCGATCTCCCGCACACCGCCGCCGGCCTGGACCTTCAGCCGAGGCTCGGCCCGCACGATCGCTTCGATCGCTTCGGCCTGCTGTACCGCTCCGGCCTTGGCACCGTCCAGGTCGACCACGTGTAGTCGCTCGGCCCCGAGGTTGGCCCACTGCCGAACCAGCAGAGCCGGGTCGCGGTCGTACGTCGTCTGCCTTTCAAAATCCCCCTGCGCCAGGCGAACGACTTCGCCGCCACGCAGGTCGATGCTCGGGTAGATCGTCAGTCGGCCGCGACGCGATTCAGGCACGGGCGACCGTAGTCGGCCGTCGGGTCAGCACGCGGCGGTGCACCTTCAGAAACGCCGATGCCAGTGCGACACGCGGATCAACCTCGCTGTGCAAGACGATCTCCGAACACGACGGATGCGTGGCCTCGTGCGAGACCTGCACCTCGTCCTGCGTCGACGCACGCGGATCGGCAGACGAATCGAGCCCGTCCGCTTCGCGGCGTCGGACTCGTCGAAGTGCCTGAGCGGCAGAGGCTGGGTGGAGTGGCGTGATGATCATAAGTCACCAACCGACGTACGATTCCGCAGCCGCCGTGTCCAATCGACCCCCGGCGGCCGCTCTGTCGTAAAGAATCCGCCATGGACGCAAAGGACGCGACCAACTCCGACCCGGCACTCGAAGCCGTCATCCCGCCGAACGAGTCGCGGCGGGAACGGCTCCAGCGACTCAACGAGAAGGCCAAGCGCCTGACGAAAGACCCCGGCGTCTACCTCATGAAGGACGCCCGAGGCCGCGTCATCTATGTCGGCAAGTCGGCGTCGATGCGCGACCGCGTCAGCAGCTACTTCCAGCCGTCGACCAAGCTCGACGCCAAAAAGGCCGGCCTGCTCGACGAGGTGGTCGACTTCGAGACGCTCGGTGCCGACAGCGAGGTCGAGGCACTGCTCGTCGAGAACCGGCTCATCAAGGACATCCAGCCGAAGTTCAACGCTCGGCTGCTCGACGACAAGACTTTCCCGTATCTCGTCGTCGCGATGGGCGACGCCTATCCCGGCGTCTACGTCACACGCGAGCCGAGCCAATACAAGAAAGCCAAGGTCTACGGCCCGTTCACGAGCGTCTGGGCGCTCAAGGACGCGATCAGCCTGCTGCAGAAAGCGTTCAAGTTCCGCACGTGCGAGCTCAACATTCAGCCCGACGACGAGAAGCGACGGTTTTTCCGGCCGTGCCTGCTGCACGCGATCAAGCAGTGCACCGCGCCGTGTGCCGATCGAGTCTCGCAGGACGAGTATCGCGGCGACGTGCGGCGACTGCTCCGCGTGCTCGACGGCGATCGCGTGAAGCTGACGAAAGACCTGCGGAAGCAGATGGAGCAGGCCAGCAGCGACATGCGGTTCGAGGAAGCCGCAAAGCTGCGCGACGAGCTCAAGGCGCTGCAGGCGCTGGGCAAACGTGCCGGCAAGGGCACGGCCGAGTTCTGGCAGCCTGAGTCGTTCCACACCAGCTTCGTCAGCGACCCGGCCAAAGCCGTCGACGAGCTTCAGAAGGCCCTCAACATGGACGCGGCCCCGCGCGTCGTCGAGTGCTTCGACATCGCCCACCTGCAAGGCGGAGAGATGGTCGGCAGCAAGGTCGCCTTCATCGACGGCCAGCCGTTCAAAGACGGGTATCGCCGCTATAGAATCCGCCACCAGCAGGGCAACAATGACTTTTTGAGCCTGCAGGAAGTCATCAGCCGTCGCTACCGCGAGGCCGCCAGCGGCAGCGAGCTCTACCCAGACCTCATCGTCATCGACGGCGGCGTCGGCCAGCTCAACGGCGTGATGGACGTCTTCCAACAGGCCGAACTCAAGCCGCCGATGGTCGTGAGCATCAGCAAGCAGGAAGAGCTGATCCACACGCCCGATCAGAAGGAACCGGCGCGTCTAAGTCGCAACCACCTGGGCCTGAAGATGCTCCAGTACGCCCGCGACGAGGCCCACCGCTTCGCCCAGCACTACCACCACATCCTGCGCCGCAAGGCCCAACTCGAAGAAGACGTCCGCCAAGGCAAACGCCCACCCAAGCCGCGAAAGAAGCTGGCGGCGCTCAAGCAGCTCGACCCCGTCGAGAAGGTTCAGTCCGACCTCGATCGTCTTCAGCAAGAGCTGGAGTCGACGGCAGCAGGTCGCGACTGAACCGCCTTGCGGCGAGCGTCACTTGGCGAGACGCTCTTACCATGGCCGACGAGCGCGACCCGATCGAGAAGGCACCGTTTGCAAACCGACTCGGCACTGTTCGAGTCTGGGGCTACAACGACTGGACAGCCGCCGCGGTCGATCTTGGAGAGAAGCCACCGAAGGGTGCCGAGCGTGCGAATCTCAAAGCGTTGCTGTCCGGTGAGCTCGACTACCCGGCGGCCAAGTTCGTGCTGCTCATCAAGCTCAAGGGACATCGATGGGCGCTTGCGGCTCCAAGCTGGGCCGAGGGCATCGGCGGCTACGGGTTCGGGCAGTGGCTCTCCACCCGTCTCGACCACCCGGTGATCCACGTCGGGCACAACGACACGGCTTCGGCAAGCTTCTTCTCGCTTCACGGGAAGGGCGAAGAGCTCATCCACTTCGAGTCCTGTGGCGAGGAGTATCACGCACGCGATCCCGATGAGATTGAAATGCCCACGCGCTTCAACAGCGACCGCCACGACAAGGACTGGTGGCGAAGTCACGCGAACGAGAACGACGCGATCCAGGCGCTGCTCCGCGAGTTCGACGCGTACGTGCCACTGCTCTTCGCCGCTGAAGACGACGCGAAGCTCCGGCCCGACGCCTTCCCGACGGACACGCTAAGCAAAGAGCACATCGCGTGGGCGGCGATGCTGCCGGCTACGCCGGGCAGAATCAAGAAGGGCGAGTCGGCGTTGCTTGCGAAGCAATTGTTCGACGCCATCAAGCGCGTCGATCCACACGCGGTCGAAGAGGTCCTCGCGGCGGGTGCCGATCCCGACGCTTTGCCCGGTGGCCAAAGCAACCCGCTTTCCCACGCAATCTGGATGCTGCAACTACAACGCGATGTTGATGGTGACAAACGCGCGTCGGCAGTGATCGATGCTCTTTTGGATGCGCAAGCGAACCCCGACGGGACCGAATCAGCCAACCCACTTTGCGCAATTGGTGATAGCGCTCCTTTCAAAGCTGAGAAGCTCGTCCGAGCGGCTGAACAGCTCATCCGCTGTGGGGCAAACGTGAACCGCAGTGCCTTGCAAGGTCCGATGAAGCAGCGTGGAACAGCCCTCCACACCACCGCTTCATCCTTGAACGTGCCGATTCTTCGACTGCTTCTCCAACACGGCGCGGACCCACGAATCGCTAATGAGAACGGACAAACGCCACGTGAGATGCTGATTCAGGCGGCCGATGGAGCAAGGTCAAGCGAATGGCTTGGCGATGAAGACGTCGCTCGAATGGAGCGCGACCAGGCTCAGCCGATCGCTTTGCTCGAAGCTGCTGAGAACGGCATTCGTCCGAACGAATGGATGGAATCCGCTAGAGCCGCGAGGCGAGAGCGAGAGCAGCTTCTTCAGAGCGTTCGCGAAAAGTTCGAGGCAGACGAGCAGGTCATGGCCGAAGTCTTGGCCGGCCAGCGGATCGAGCTTACAGAACGCAAGGGCTACCGATGGGCCGACCCGGCCGCGCGGGACCGGCTGGCGGGATCGCTGCGCGCGGCCGGATTCAAGACGCGCGTCGGCGTCTACGACGGCGAGCTTGCAGCGGGCAGCTTCCTCGTCCTCGCGTTGATGGATCGAAAGCGAAACGCCTTCGCCGCCGTCTATGAGCACGCTGGCAACCACTGGGCAGACATCGTCCGCTGGCACGAGGACGGGTCGATGCTCACCGTCACAAACGCCCCGACCATGCCCGCCGCGGAGGCGGAGTTGCCGATGTTCCGGAAGATTCGGCTGAAGGACGCCGACGCTGCAGAGCTGGTCGCTGCACTCGACGCGGAGCCGGCGGAGGACGTTGCGAGGCTGCGTCCTGACGAGTTCGTCGAACGCTTCGAACGGGCGTATGCCGACGAGATGGCGGCCCGGCGTCAGGCGAGGTGATCGTCGGGCGACAGCTCGCCGTTTGACATGCCGACCTCACTCCGGGCCGATGCCTTCTGTCGCCGCGTCCCTTGACCCGCAAGCGTCACGCTGCCGGGGCCGAGGAGGCGTTCGACGTCGCCGATCATGTTGGCGTCGGGGCAGACGCGGAGGTCGCGGGCGAAGCGGAGGACGAGGGTTTTGGTCTCGCCGCCGAGCTTGTCGCTGGCGATGCGGGCGTAGACGTCGCAGCCGCCGCGGTGTTGTTCGAGAATCGGCTTGAGCTGCGTGATCGTCTCGGGCGTGTGGCGATGCGGGTCGATGTCGAGCCGGATGGCGGTCGTGAGCTTGGCGGCGGCGTCGCTAACGCTGAGGACTTCGTGCAAGAGCAGGCAGGGCGTTTCGCGTTTGCGGTCGACGTTGCCGCGGACGAAGACGATCGAGTCCGCCTTGAGCAGGCCGGGCTGTTGCTCGTTGATCGCCTCGAACGTGTCGGCGAAGCAGATGCCTTCGATCTTCCCCTCGACGTCTTCGAGCTCCACGATCGCCCACTTCCGGCCAGCGCTCTTGCCGCTCTTGGCGACGCGGGTGCGGACCGACGAGATCATGCAGCCGATGAGCACTTCGGTGCCTTCGCCCAGGTCCATCGTGCTCTTGGTGGTAGCCGTCGCGTAACGATCGATGGCCGCCTGATGCTCGGCCAGCGGGTGATCACTCAGGTAGAAACCGAGCAGTTCCTTCTCGAACTGCAGCAACTCGCTCGGGTCGAACTCCTTCACCTTCGGCAGCGATTCCGACTCGGCCGAGGAGGTCGATGTCGGTTCGGGCGCACCGAACAGCGCCGCCTGCCCGGCCCGCTTGTCTTCCTGGGCCTGCTGGCCCATCTCGAACGCACGGTCCAACGCGTGCACGAGTGGTGCCCGCTTCTTGTGCAGCGAAGCGAACGCGCCGCAACGAATCAGCGCGTCCAGCGTCGACTTGCCCGCCGCCCGGGTGTCGACGCGCTCGCAGAAGTCGAACAGGCTCTCGAACGCACCGGCCTCGTCGCGCTCGGTCACGATCGCCTCGACCGCCTTGCTGCCGACACCGCGGACCGCGCCCATGCCGAAGCGCACCGTCGGCGGTTTCTTCTTGTCGTAGACCGGCGTGAAGTCGTGACCGCTCGTGTTGACGTCGGGCGGCAGCACCTTCACACCGCGATCGCCGGCCGGGAGCATCACGCGGCCGCACTCGTCGAGGTACTCGACCATCTTGTCCGCGTTGCCCGCCTCGAACGTCAGCAGGGCCGCCATGTACTCGACCGGGTGGTACGTCTTCATGTACGCGGTCTGGTACGCGACGATGGCGTAGCGAGTGGAGTGCGATTTATTGAAGCCGTAGCCGCCGAACTTGAGGATGAGCTCGAAGACTTCCTTGGCCTTGTGTTCTTCGAGCCCGCGCTCGTGGGCACCTTCGATGAACTTGGGTCGGAACTTGGCAATGACCGAAGACTTCTTCTTACTGATTGCCTTGATCAGCCCGTAGGCGGCCCGCAGCGGAATCCCGCCGAGGCGGTTGAAGATCCGCATGACCTGCTCCTGGTAGACCATGATGCCGTAGGTCTCGTCCAGGATGTCGTCCATGAGCGGGTGGACCTTCGGCACTGGCTGCGTGCCGTGCTTGCG
>JBCDKH010000209.1 GCA_038746835.1 Planctomycetota bacterium
ATCGTTCGCGAGGTCGCACTGCCGCTCCAGTCGCGTTCGCTGACGCGGCTGCTCAACGTGCCCGATAGCGAGGCCGACCTTTGGATCAGCTGGGGCATCCATGTCTTCAAAGAGGGCGACGGCGTGGCGAAGGGCGGACAGCTCGGCGAGTACATCCGCCGCATGTTCGAAGAAAAGCAGGGCTCTGAAGACGACGACTTCTTCAGCACGCTCAACCGCATCGAGTTTCGTGGTCGGCCGCTCACGCTCGAAGAGAAGCACGGCTTTGCGAACATGGCGTTTGCCGGTGGACGCGACACGGTGATCCACAGCGTCTCGGGCATCTTCGGCCATTTGGCGGAGCATCCAGAAAGCCTGGACTTCCTCCGCGAAGATGAGAGTCGCATCACGACGGCGACTGAGGAGTTCGTCCGCTTCATCTCACCTCTCACAGCCATCGCGAGAAAGTGTCCGCACGGTGCGACGGTGCTCGACCACGTACTCGCTGCCGGCGAGCGGATCGGCCTGTGCTGGCCGTCGGCTAACCGTGACGAGGGCACCTTCGAATCCCCCGACGAAGTCCGGCTCGATCGGACACCGAACCCGCACGTCGGCTTCGGTTTCGGCATCCACAAGTGCCTGGGGGCGACGCAGGCGCGGCTCATCATCCGCACACTCCTGAGCGTGCTCTGTGACCGCGGGACCACGCTCGAAACGATCGAGGCCGTCCCGGAAGTCGAGCGCGAGTCGTCCTTCGAGCGTCAGGTCGGGTACAGCCGACTGCGAATGCGACTGAACTAGTTCTTGCAAACACCACCACCGTTTCGCATGCGGAGCCACCAGCTTTTCAACGATCACTGGCACTTTCATCTCGGCGAGGTCGCCGACGGCCAAGACCCGTCACTCGACGCAAGCGGCTGGCACGCACGGACGCTGCCGCACGACTGGAGCGTCGAGGGCGAATTCAGCGAAGACCTCGAAGGCTGCACCGGCTATCTGCCGGGCGGCATCGGCTGGTACCGAAAGATCTTCAGCCGACCTGAGGGCGAGCGGTGCTCGATTCGGTTCGACGGCATCTACAACCACGCCGACATCTGGCTCAACGGCAAACACCTCAAGAACCAGGTCTACGGCTACTCACCCGTCACGATCGACCTCACCGACCATCTGACTGACGGTGCGAACGTCCTTGCGGTACGCGTCGATCGGACGCGCATTGGCGACAGTCGGTGGTACACCGGCTCGGGCATCTATCGCGACGTCGACCTCGTGTGCACCGGTCAACGGCACGTCAGCCGCGACGGCATCTTTGCGGTCGCGACCGTCGCTTCATCTGAGATCGGCAAGCTCGCGGCACGTGTCCGGATCGAGAATCACGACAGTCCGACCGACGCGACGTTGAAACTCGAAGTCCGGTCCGACGACGGAGAGGTCGTCGCCAAAGGTGAAGTGGGCGTCACACTGCCCGCAGGCATCTCAACCGCTGAGGCCGAGCTTCAGATCGATCAGCCGCGGCTGTGGGACATTGATCATCCGCACCTGTACCACCTGACGACAGCGCTGGTCGTCGGCGGCGAGAGCATCGATCAGGTGGAGACGGTCGTCGGCTTCCGCAGCTTTCGATTCGATGCAGAAGAGGGTTTTTTCCTGAACGGACGCCGGGTTCCGATCCGGGGCGTCTGCCTCCACCACGACGCAGGCCTCGTCGGGGCGGCCGTGCCAGACGGCGTGTGGGAGCGTCGACTCCGCAAGCTGATGGAAGGCGGCGTCAACGCCATTCGCACCGCGCACAATCCGCCGTCCGCTGCCTTTCTCGACCTGTGCGACCGGCTGGGCCTGCTCGTGCAGCACGAGTTTTTCGACGAGTGGGACAAGCCCAAGGACAAGCGGCTCAACTGCAAGATGCGGACGGAAGATCACCGCACGGAGGGTTACTCGCACTGGTTCGACGAGCACGCACGCGACGACCTTCGAGTGACGATGCTACGCGATCGAAACCACCCGTGCCTCTTCATGTGGAGCATCGGCAACGAGATCGAGTGGTGCTACGACGGCTATCACGAAGCCTCGGGCTACTGGGAAGACGGCGACGACATCAACCAGGACGGCTGGGGTCGATGGTCCAAGTGCGAGTCGATCTTTACCGAAGAACAGCTCGCCGAGGCAGGCAGAAAGCTCAACGAACGAGAGGGCTCGCTCACGTCTGTCGCGCAGAAGCTTGCCGACTGGACGCGCGAGCTCGACACATCCCGGCCTGTCACGGCCAACATGGTGCTGCCGATCATCAGCTACTTCAGCGGCTACGCCCAGGTCCAGGATGTTGCCGGGATGAGCTATCGCATGCGGCTCTACGACCGATGCCACCGCTGGGAGCCGGACCTGCCGATCATCGGCAACGAGAACAAAAATCAGTGGTTCGAGTGGGAAGCGGTCGAACAGCGGCCGTTCGTCTCGGGCATCTTTACCTGGACCGGTATCGACTACATGGGTGAGGCCAACGGCAAGTGGCCCAAGAAGGCGTCTTGCGCTGGAATGCTCGACTTGGCGGGCTTCGACAAACCATCGTTCCACGTCATGCGGGCAGCCTGGTCTGACAAGCCGGTGGCCAAGCTCTTCACCCAGCCGCTCGCCGAGTCGCGATACGACGAGCAGCTCGCTGAGAGAACCCCGGGCGCCTGGCGATTCGCGTCCTGGACGTGGTACGCCGTAAAGCGTCACTGGAACTACCAGCCCGAGGAACCGATCGTCGTCGAGGTCTACTCCAACGAGCCTGAGCTGGAACTCATGCTCAACGGCGAGAGCCTCGGCAGGAAGTCACTGTCTTCGTTCGAAGACCGCGTTTATCGCTGGCTCGTGCCGTACCAGCCGGGAACGCTGACGCTCGCCGATGGGCAGGATCAACTTGAGACGTGCGGCGAACCGGTCGGCTTGCGTGTCGAGGTCGATCGGATGGAGCTTCCGGCCGATGGCCGGGCGGTGTCACACGCGGTGATCCAACTTGTCGATGCCGAGGGCCGAGACGTGACGACACAGGACGTCACCGTCGACATCGAAGTCGAAGGGGCGTTGCGTTACCTCGGCGTCGACAATGGAGCTCTCGACAACCTGCAGCCGTACCACTCGAAGTCGCACGAGACCATGAAAGGCCGATGCCTCGTCATCGTGCAATCAACGAAGGACGCTGGCGAGGGCGTGCTTCGTCTCGCCTCTGACGGTCTGGCCGGCGCGTCGGTATCGATCAAGACGGTAACGCTTTAGTCGGGCAGCAAGTCGTCGCTTACCGCTGGACGCGACCGCTAGCGTCGCCGCCGGCGAGCGTGGCGATCTCGTCGACGCCGACGAGATTGGCATCGCCGGGAATGGTGTGCTTCAACGCCGATGCCGCAACAGCCCAGTCGATGGCCTTTTGCTTTGGCATGTCGTGGAGCTGGCTGTAGATCAAACCCGCCGCGAAGCTGTCGCCGCCACCGACGCGGTCGACGATGTCGATGTCATACCGGCGACTGAACACCGCGTCGTCATCTGAAAACAGCATCGCTGACCAACCGTTGCGACTAGCGCTGATGCTCTCACGAAGTGTGATCGCCACCTTCGTGAAGCCGAACTTCTCAGTGAGCTGGCGGGCGACGTCGATGTAGCGACCGCGATCGATCTCGCCAGTCTCGACGTCCGCGCCCTTGATTCCGAAGACGCTTTCGGCGTCCTCTTCGTTGGCGATGCAGACATCGACGAACGGCATGAGCTCGGTCATCGCGGCCTTGGCTTCGTCGCGTGTCCAGAGCTTCTTGCGATAGTTGAGATCGACACTCACAGTGCAACCCGCCGCCTTGGCGGCCTCGCAAGCGGCACGCGTCTCGCCGACGCAGTGACCGCCCAGAGCGGGTGTGATCCCGGTCCAGTGGAACCACTTGGCACCGGCAAAGACCTTCTGCCAGTCGATCTCACCCGGCTGGATCAGGCTGATCGCACTGTCCGCACGGTCGTAGATGACTCGGCTTGCCCGCGGGCCAGCACCGCTCTCGACGAAGTAGACGCCCATCCGACCGTCGCCTTGGACGATGCCGGACACGTTGACACCGTGGCCGCGGAGTGAGGCAATCGTGCGGTTGCCCCAGTCATTCTTCGGGAGCTTCGTGACGAATCCGGCGTCGATGTCGCAGAGCGCAAGGCTCGTGGCGACGTTCGCCTCACCACCACCAAAAGTGATCTCGAGCGTTGGAGACTGCGAAAAGCGCGTGTGACCCGGCGTCGACAGCCGCATCATGATTTCGCCAAAGGTGACAACGGTCGGCACGAAGAGTTCTCGTTTCGCGTGAGAGGGAAGGTGAAGGCGGTTCAGCGGTTCGGTTTCCAGACGCGGATCCAGTCGTAGCGGGTCGTGCGCTCTTCGAGCGTGCCGCTTGCGACCTTGCCGCCGTCGTCCGGAACAGGGTTCCAGTCGTACGTCTCGATGGCCATCTGAAGATAGGACGGCACGTCCCACTCGATGCTCGGCACGATCGAGTAGACGTACTTGCCGTCTAGGTAGAACCGGAGCTCTTCGGGCGACTTCCACCACGCGGCGTAGACGTAGAACCGCTCGTGGTTCTTGGTCTCCGTGTAGACCATGTTTTGCTGCTGGACCTTCTCGGGGTTGTACTCGTTGACGCGGTGGATGACATTCGAGTGGAAGATGCCGTCCCAGTCTCGACCCCACTTCTCCGTCAGCTCAGACGTCTGGCCGACGCACTCCTGAATGTCGAGTTCGAGCTTCTTTCGGAGCCCGGGCTTGTTGGGCGTCATCAGCCAGAACGTCGTCGACATCTCCGTCGCGTTGGCTTTGACCCGCGCTTCGTAGTACCAGCCGGGGTGGCCCGCTTCGATCGAGCGGACAATGGCACCTTCGTACAGGTACTCGCGACCATCGCCTCGGACGACGGGCTCGTCGAGCTTGCCGACGACGACGTTCATCGAGCCGTCACCGACGCTCACGTTCTCTGGGCGAAACAAGCCTGGCGCTCGACCTTCCCAGACCCAGCCGTTGGCTCGCGGCTCGATCTGCCACTTGTCGAGGTTGATCGCATCGCCCTTGAACTCGTCGGAGAGCTCTTCGACCAGCGACCAAGAAGCCGGCATGTCTTCCATGCCTTCGTCGCCGACGAGCGTTGGCCCTTCGGCACCGGCGGCGCCGGACGCGTATCCAAAGGCGGTAAGAAGCATGGCGGACAGTTTGAGTGAGTTTCGCATCTAAATGCTCCAGATCGGCATCGCCGACTACTCGGTCGGCTTGAGGTCCATGAAGGTGCCTGGCACGGTCTCGAGGATCGCCGTCAGTTCGGCTTTCATCTCGGCCAGTTTCTCCGCGTGTCGTGGATCGTCCGCAAGATTGGTCGTTTCCAGCGGATCGTCGTTGAGGTTGTACAACTGGTCGCGGTCGTAGTAGTTGTCCTTGAACGGCAGGCCGTCGCGGGTCTGGTAGCGCTCGAAGCTGGACCCTCCAGCGCCGCGACCCTGGTGCATGTAGCGGGCTTGTGGATCGATCCTGAACTGCGGGTCGTCACGCGTCCAAGGCATCGACGCGTACGTCTCTGCCAGGTACGCCTCCTGCTCGGCCATCCGCTCGTCCAGCGTCCGCTCCAGACTGGGCGGAACGCGGAAGGCGATGTACTTCCAACCGTCGGCGGTTCGAATGGCGCGTGTCAGGCCAAGCTCGCTGTAGATCACGTCGCGGACAGGCTCGTCGCCACCCTTCAACAGGTCGACGAGCGAGTGGCCGTCGATCTTCATGTCGGAAGGAGCCTCCACGCCGGCCAGCTCAAGGAACGTCGGCGCGAAGTCGGTGTTTTGGATCAGCGCATCCTGCGTCGTCCCCGCGGGGATCGTGCCGGGCATGTAGAAGAACGTCGGTGCGACCAGCCCGCCCTCGTAGCACGTGCCTTTGCTCTGATACTCCGAGCCGTGGTCGACGAAGTAGACGATCATCGTGTTGTCAGCGACGCCGAGCTCTTCGAGCTTGTTCACGATCGCGGTGATGCCGTCATCGAGCCAAATCGTCCCCCAGAGTTCGTCGGGCAGGTTGTTCTCTCTGGCACGACGCATGACG